>JAHIWE010000158.1 GCA_018816105.1 bacterium
ACGTATAAACATAATTAATTGTAGCAAATTTTTGACATAATTCTAATATCTAGACACCCTTATCTAAAATATTAATACCTTAGTTATGGGCTTTATTAAAGGTTGCAATCAATTTCTTGTGTTTTTTGAGAAAGTCAAGAAGAGATATTTACAAAATTAAAAAATGACAATTTCCTAAAAAACTATGAAGAAGCTTTAGAAAATAATGAATACATAAATGCATCAATTGATTGTATGATTGCTGATTGTGAAAAAATTAAGAATATTATAACAAGAGGTTTACAAAAATCTATTTTTTAAAATTATACCTCTAACTGTTCATCTAAACAACTAACTTTTAATTAATCTAAAAAAATAATTTCTTAAATATTGCAAAACTTCTATTGAAGTTTTGCATACATTTCAAGAAGTTCTAGTTGTTTTTCTATTTCATAGACTTTTAGGTCTAAAGATTTTATTTTTTGTGAGTTTTGAAGTGTATCTAAATCACTTTGAGTTTTGATTTGTGCTTCTTTTTCTTCATTTATGATTTTTAAAATAGAGTCATATACTTCTAAATCATCTTTTGTGATTTGTAATCTTTCATCAATCATTGCTAGTTTTTCAAGTTTTGTTTTAAAAAAAGTTTTTTCATCATCAACACTATTTTCTAAATCAAGTTTAGATTTTAGATAATCAATTCTTTTACTTTGAACATCATTAAAAGTTCTAACATCAAGTGGAATATTAAGTGTTAATCCAAATGTTTGGTCATTTTCTTTTGAGAGTTTTGTATTATCATCTGTTTCATGATATTTTGAATAGGTATAAAAGGCATTGATACTTGGTAGGTATTTTGCCATTGTCATATATGAATAGTTACCTTTTTTATTTATATCAGCTTCTATTTTTTTTAGTTCGAGATTATTTTCTAAAAACTCTTTTTCATTAAACATTTTAAAAGTTGGTAATTCAAAGTTTGTATACTCTTTTGATGAGATATTATTAAAATTATTTATTAACTCTTGTTTTTGGTATTTTAAATCAACCAAACTATTTTTTGTACTATTCAAAGTAAGAAGGGCATTATCTAAAAAAGATGCATCTAAAAATCCATTTAAAACTTGTTCTTTTTTTCTATTTACATCAATTTTTGCATTTTCGAGGGTATATTTTGCTTTTAGAATATTTAGATTTGTTTTTTCAATTGAATATAAAAGATTTAAAGCACTTTTAATAAGCTCTTTTTTTTGTTGTTCTAAATCTAATGTTGCATAGTTATATGTAGAATCTGCATATTTTATTGCTTGATAAATTCCACCACTTTGAAAAATAGGTTGATTTATAGAGATTACAGAACGATCTGTTTTGTAATCTTCTCCTAAATTTTTTGTATATTGGTAAGTAATTGGATTTATCCAATCTTTTTTTAGTTTAGAGCTATCTTCTTGTATTTGCTCATGTGAAAGCTCAAAGTTTTTTAATCTTTTATCTGAAATAATTTTCTCATCAAAAGCATCATTTGAAGCATATAAATTAAAAGAGATTAAACTACATAATAGTAGTTTAACCTTGTTTGATTTTATTAAGTGCATTTTCTAACCTTTTAAAACCTTCATTTATCTCCTCTTTTGAGATAGTAAGTGCTGGAAGTAATCTTAGAGTATTTTTCCCAGCTTTTAAAACTAATACACCATGTTCAAAAGCAGTTTTTATTACAAGAGCTAAAGTGTCAGCATCTTTTACTCTTAATCCTCTCATTAGTCCAAGTCCTACATTATCAGTGAAAATTTCTTTGTTTTTTTCATAAACTTCATTTAGTTTTGTATTAAAATAAATAATAGTTTCATCTAAAGCACCACTATCTTTTATCTCTTCTAAGATATCTAATACTTCTAATGCTGCACTTGTTACAAGGTAATTCCCACCAAATGTAGAACCATGATCACCTGGAGAAAAAATATCTTTAAGTGTAGTCATAACAGCACCAATTGGAACACCACCACCTAAACCTTTTGCAAGTGTAACAATATCAGGTTCAATTTCATAAAGGTTAGCAGCTAAGAATTCACCAGTTCTATAAACTCCTGTTTGAACTTCATCTATGATTAATAAAATTTCTTGTTCTTTTAGAAATTTTGCTAATTCTTGAATCTCTTTTTTATCAAATGGCTGAACACCACCTTCACCTTGAACAAGTTCAATCATAACAGCAACTGTTTCATTATCAATTGAATTATAAATATCATCTATTTTATTATGATATGAAAATCCATCTGGATATGGAGCAAAGTTTGGCGTATGCATTGAGCTTTGACCTGTTGCTTTTACAGTAGTTATTGTTCTTCCATGAAAAGAGTGCTCTAAAGTTATAACTTTATATCTTTTATTTGCAAACTTTGTTTCACCATATTTTCTTGCAATTTTAATAGCACCTTCATTTGCTTCAGCACCACTATTTGAAAAAAATGTTCTTATATCATATCCACTTAATTCATGCAGTTTTTTTGCAAGTTTTGCTTGTGGTTCAATTGCATATAAATTTGAAATATGAGTGATATTACTTATTTGCTCATAGATTTTATCAGCAACTCTTTTATTTCCATGTCCAACACTACAAACCGCAATTCCAGATGTGAAATCTATATAATCTTTATCATTTTCATCAAAAAGTGTTGCATTTATACCTTTTTTGAAGTTTACATAATTTCTAGCGTAAGTATGAAGTACATACTCTTTATCCATTTGTTCAATCATTTCTTTTCCTAAAAAAACTAAATATATTATTGGCAAGATTATATCTAAAATATTTAAACCATTTATTAATAATCACTCATTTACAGCACGACTTATGTATCTATTTAAATCAAATAAGCCATAGTTTATAGGATCTTGTTTTTTAAACTCATTTGAAAACCAATCAAAAACTTCCCAAAAATTAGGATTTGCTCTATTTATTGCATATTTAAATATCTTTTTCCTATTCTCATCATTTTCTTTGTAATTTTGTATAAGACTGAAAAAATCATTTAAATCATCTTGTTTCACACTTACAAAAATATTTGGATATGAACCCACAAAACCTTTTATAAAATTGATTCTATCTTTTGTGGCATCTAATCTTGACTCTTCATTAAAAAGTAAAGCAACGTTTTTATGCCATCTGTTTATTACTAAGGTATAAATCAAATTTTCACCTGAATTCATTTGAATTCTAATATATGCAAGATTTGATTTATTATCAGTAAAATTTTTTATAATTTCAGAGCTATTTGGTAATGTTAATGTTTTTAATGTATCTTCTATTTCTTCTTTTGTATTGTAAACAGTTTTGATTTTACTAGGTTTATAATTATCTTCAATAAAGTTTATTGGATCTATTTTTGTATTTGTGTATTCAAAAGCTTTTTTGATAAACTCTTCTTTATAATTTTTTGTTGAATAGTTAATATCAACCTTATTATTTGAAGGAATATATACACTTAAATACTGAGCTAACCATCCTTCATACCAAGAATTGAAATAGTTTATTCTTGATTCTTTTGGTAAAAACTCTAAGAAATTACTTTCACCTTCAATTCGAAGTCTATCCATATGAGTTCGCACCAAAAGTTGATGTGGTGTATTTCCAAATACATCAAAGCCTGCAACTAAAGAGTAATAAATTCGCTCAAGCAAAGGATAGTCAATAACCCATAAAGTTTTTGGAATATATCCAAGTGCACCTTTGTGAACTGAAGCTGAATCAAAGTGTCTATAAATAGTTAATATTGAGTCACTTTCTTGGCTTTTATTTCCTTTCCATAGGTTATTTAAAGATAATCCTTGGGGATAATATTGTTTATAAACCAAAGCTTTATTTGTATGATATTTTTTAGATAATTCATAGTTATCTAAAGCTTTAAAAGTTTTAAATAAACTAGGATCTTCACCATACTCATTTGGTATTGAAAGATTCGGAATATTATCATGTAAGAAATATTTATCTTTTAAAGTTAAATCTGATTTTGGATCCATAAACATAACCCAAAAATGATCTTGAATTACATTTAAAGCAATTTGTCCTTTACAAACAGGACCTCTTATGAATGTCATAATAATATAATGAACATCATCAAGTAAAAACTGATATCTACTATTAGCAGGAATTTGCTCAAAAGTTTTAAGGGCATTTACAGCTGTTTTAACATCATATGATGGTAGAAAAGCTTCTTGATCCCAAGTTGGATTTATAAATAATTCATTATATCTTTGTAATTTGGCATCATTTAGTTTATAAACCATATGTGTTTTATGAACTATTGTAGAGTCTATTTTTCTGAATCTATAATAAAAATCTCCATCAATCTTATCATATGGAAATCTAGTAGCAATTATTTGAGTTTTTTGTCCACTTGGAGTTTTTGATCGAATTAACTCATAAAAGTTACCACTATTATCATCAAAGGAAATATGAGCTAAAAATAAATGTTCATAAATATATCTAGCACTAACTTTATGTTTTATACTCTTATTGTTAAAGAAATCTTCAAATTTTTTAATTTGAGCATCTTCAAAACTAGTGCTTACATCTTTTTTTGTATCATCAATTGCACCTTGTTTTAACCATGTCATTAAAAGATTATATTCATGTTTTTTTAAAGCTGGGAATCCATATGGCATTCCTTTATGTGGGTTATCTTCAAAAAATTCTGCTAATTCATCTTTATCTTTAACACAAGTTAATTCATCGGTTTCGGGAGAATAACTTCCTATATTTAAAGGATTTTTATCCTTTTGGAAAAGATATTGCATCATAATAGACTCATTTGAGTTTTCTAAACTATCAACCATAGAAAAAAAGCCTTTTTCTCTCCACTGTTTTTCATTTACCGCATCTACAAAAAGTCTTGTTGGATTTCCAGCAGTTATCCTATTTGCATAAACATCCTCTTTTGAAGAGCCTCTTTGTAGTCCCTCATATGATGAAAGTTTGAGTTGGCAAGGAGAGTTATAACAAGAGTGACAAGATACACATCTATTGTCTAAAATAGGTTTTATATCACTTGTAAATGATATGTTTTTATCAATTGTTTCATATTTAACAGGTTCAAGTGGTTTTACTGAACAAGCTGTAAAAAGTATAGTAAATAAAAAAATAAAGATTATTTGAAATTTCATAATAAAGAGTTCCTAAAAATAAAGTTCTGCATTATACAAAAAGTTTTATTTTTTAAAGAGCTTTTTGCTAAAATCAAAATTAAAATTAAAGGAAATAAATGCAGCACTTAATTAGAACTTCTGATTTTTCTAAAGATGAAATATTGGGCATTTTTGACGATGCAAGAGAATTTTTAAAATTTAAACCAAATGAAATTTTAAAAGGTAAGATAATAGTTACTTTGTTTTTTGAAAATTCTACAAGAACAAGAAGTTCTTTTGAAATCGCAGCAAAAAGATTAGGTGCAGAGGTTGTTTCACTTGATGTTAGTACATCTTCAACTTCAAAAGGCGAAACAATATTTGATACAGTTGCAAATATAAATGCTATGAAACCTGATGCAATTATTATTAGACATTCTGAGTGTGGATTACCTGAGTCACTTGCAGGATATGTTGATTGTCCAATTATAAATGCAGGTGATGGAAAACACGCTCATCCTACACAAGCTTTATTAGATTTATTTACAATCTTTGAACATTTTGATGGGCAGACTGAAGGTAAAAAAATAGGAATAGTAGGAGATGTTAGAACTTCAAGAGTAGCTGGATCAAACAGAAGATTACTTCCAAGATTTGGAATTGATGTTTGTTTTATTTCTCCTGAGTGTTTTAGATATGATGGTGATGAGTTTAAAACTTATATAAATATTTCTGATATTATCGATGAACTTGATGTTATTATGAGTTTAAGAACTCAACTTGAAAGACACTCTGAAATATATTTTGAATCATTAAATGAATATGCTAAAGATTTTTGTATTTCAGAAGAA
>JAHIWE010000159.1 GCA_018816105.1 bacterium
ACTCTTTTGTCAACATTTTTTGAAAAAAGATTTATTTTTGCAAGACTTGATTTGATAACACTTCTTAATTTATTATTTATTTTTACCTTAGAAAGGTTATCTTCTGTTTCAAGTAGCTCATCTGTGAACAAGCCCTTAAAAGCACTATTATTTGAAATAAATATTTCATTTGTTTCATTTTTATAGTATAAATTTCCTAAAAGCATATTTTGTAATAAAATTTCTAATTTTTCTTCTTCTTTAAAATTTACAATTAACTCATCTAAAACTTGCTCTTTTACTTTGAAACTTTTATCTGATAATTTAGTAGATAACTCTTGAAAGTCTGAAGAATAAGAGAATGAGAAAATCAATAAATTAAGGAGTATTATTTTTATAATATTCATTTGATATTTCCTTGAGAAAAATATGAGAGAAAAAATCTCTCATACTTTATTTTTTTAGTTTGTTCCTGAACATTTTTTAGTAACTGTGTTGTAAGTTCCACAATTAATTGGTTTAGTCCAATCAGAAATTAAATCTTTTGATCCTGGTAAGAAATCAGACCAAGCATCACCTGCTACTTCTTTTTCAGTTGACCATACAGTTTCAAATTGACCATCTTCTTGAATTTCTCCAATTAAAACTGGTTTTGTAATATGGTGATTTTTAAGCATAGTTGCTGTTCCACCTGTTAAGTTAGGAACTGAAAGACCAATAATTGCTTCATTTACTTTATCAACATTAGTTGTACCTGCTTTTTCAACAGCTTTTACCCATAGATTAAATCCAATATATGTAGCTTCCATTGGGTCATTTGTAACTCTTTTATCATCTTTGATATATGTTTTCCAAGATTTAATAAACTCTGTATTTGCTTTTGATTGGGCACTTTGGAAATAATTCCACGCAGCTAAATGACCAACAAGTGGTTTTGTATCAATTCCTGAAAGTTCTTCTTCACCAACTGAAAACGCAACAACTGGAATATCATCAGATTTAATACCTTGATTTCCTAACTCTTTATAAAATGGAACATTTGCATCTCCATTGATTGTAGAAACAACAGCAGTTTTAACTCCAGTTGAACCAAATTTTTTAATATCTGAAACAATACTTTGCCAATCTGAATGTCCAAAAGGAGTATAGTTAACCATAATATCTTCTTTTTTAACACCTTTAGAAATTAAATAAGACTCTAAGATTTTATTTGTAGTTCGTGGATATACATAGTCAGTTCCAGCAAGAACCCATCTTTTTACACCCATATCTTTCATTAGGTAATCAACTGCAGGAATTGCTTGTTGGTTTGGTGACGCACCTGTATAGAATACATTTTTAGAAGACTCTTCACCTTCATATTGTACAGGATAAAACAGTAAACCATTTAACTCTTCAACAACTGGAAGAACTGATTTTCTAGAAACTGATGTCCAACAACCAAATGTAACATCAACTTTATCTTGTGTTAAAAGACCTCTCATTTTCTCAGCAAATAAAGGCCAGTTTGATGCAGGATCCACAACTACAGGTTCAAGTTTTTTACCTAAGATTCCACCTTTTTTATTTTGCTCTTCGATTAACATTAAAACAGTATCTTTTAATGTAGTCTCAGAAATAGCCATAGTTCCAGATAAAGAGTGTAGAACTCCAACTTTGATAGTATCAGCAGCGTGAACTAACATCCCACCTAATAGTGCAGAAGTAACAATTGCTTTTGCAAATAATCTTTTCATAAAATCTCCTTTTAATTTAAGTCCTTTTGACTTCTAATAGAAGTATAAAATAGAAGTGTTGTTTAAGTGTTGCTTTTGATGATGCTTGGGAATGGTTGGTGTATAGATTTTAGACAACTTGAAAATAATAAAAAATAGTTATACACTTACTAAAACAAAAAAATCGAGGATAATACTATGACAAATAGGAAAATTAGAGCCTTTCAGCATATTATGGAAAGTGAATCTTTTGATATTATAAAAGAAATATTACCAAAAGAATGGCTAATAAGAGAATATCGTCCTGATTACGGTATCGATTTATCAATTGAAATTTTTAAATATATTGATGCTGAAAAAAGAAAAGCTGAAACTTTGGGAGAACACTTATTTATTCAAGTTAAATCTGTAGAAAAATTAAAAGTCCAAAAAATTAAAGTAAAGTCTCGTGATAATGTAGCAAAATATAAATTAAAGGAGAAGGAAGAATTTATAGAAATTGATGTTATTAAACATCAATTAGAAACTAGTGAATTAAAAACTATACAATCAATGGGTTCAGGGATACCTGTTTTGCTATTTTATGTTACTCTTGACACAAGACAAATATTTTTTATTTGTTTAAACGATTTGATTGATAAATGTATCATTCCAAAAGATTCTGATTATTTAAGAAAAGATTCTAAAATATTATACATACCATATAAAAATGAGATTGTTTCATCTTATGAAGGATTAATTCCTATAAGATTTTTTGCAAAGCGACAAAAATTATATTCAGCTTTTAATTTATTCAATTATCAAAATGAAGAAATTGGATACAACTATGCACTAAAGAATGAAGAATTTATAAATATGATTAAACATTTTATAAATTTATTAGAATTACTCGATATTTGGAAGGATATTGAAATGTGGCAAATCTTAAATATAATTTTTAGTGAATTAATGCAATTAAAAAAATATATTTATAGTAATAATATTGATATATATAAACTTAAACTTTCTATAGAAGAAATGTGGCGAAGATTAAATATTTTAGGACGTAATTATGAAGAGTTATGTCGAGAATGGTTTTTACCTACTTATATGTCAACCTATCTTTCTTATAATAAATAATTTCAAAAAATTTTTAGAATTATTTAAAAAAGTATGGTAAAATATGGTAAAGGAGTTATTATGACTAGAAAAATGACTATAACTTTAGAAGATGAACTACTTACAAATCTTGATGAAGTTGCCCTAAAAAGTGGAAAAAAGAAAACTCAGATTATAAGAGAAGCCCTAACAAATTACCTAAATATCTCTTCAAAAGATGATAAAAAAAAGCAATGGGAAAAAGAAAATAAAGAAGCAATAGAATCTTATAATAAAAAAATAGAAGAAGATGGACTTATTTTAAAACATAGTAGGATGTTTTAATGGCTCAATTTGATGTATATAAAAATGAAAATGAACTTACGAATAAAAAAGTTCCATATCTTTTGGATATACAAAATGATATTTTAGATTCTATAAACACAAGAGTTGTAATTCCACTTGTAAAAGATAAAAATGATTTCAAAGGTTTGACAAAAGAGTTTGTCATAGAAAATCAGAAAGTTTATTTGACAACTTCTCAAATGGGTGCAGTTCATAAAAATGAGTTGAAGAATAAAGTTACATCTTTAGATAATCAAAAAGAAGAGATTAAAAACTCTATTGATTTTTTGATTTATGGATTTTAAAAACAAAAAGGAAAACAATGATAAAAACACCATTTCTAGCAGTTGATGGAATTATAAAACTATATGATGAAAAAGAAAATTTTAGAGGAATTGTTTTAATTGAAAGATTAAATAGACCTCTTGGTATGGCAATTCCTGGTGGATTTGTGGATATTGGAGAAACAGTTGAAAATGCTCTTGTGCGAGAGATGAAAGAAGAGACTTCTTTGCATGTTACTATTGAAAAACTTCTTGGTGTTTATTCAGACCCATCAAGGGATGAAAGATTTCATACAGCATCTATTGTATATGTTTGCAAAGCTTATGGAGAACCAATTGCACAAGATGATGCAAAAGAGGTTTATGTATATAAAAAAGATGAAATACCATTTGAGAAGTTGGTTTTTGACCATAAGAAGATTATTTTGGATTTTTTAAAAGAAGATAAAACAAAATAATTATAAACCTAAATAGTAAATACTAAGTACTAAAACTTAGTATTTATCATTTTATTTACACTTCTCGTACAAATCTTTTAATTCCAAATTCAAAGCATTTGAAGAGATATAAACTTCCCACAATGAAATACATAAAGATAAACACATAATAAGTAAGCTTAAGCCAAATATTTGTTTACCAATATCATAAAATCCTAAAAATAAAGCAAACATTGAGATTGTACACATGAGCATTGAAACTACTCCAAAAAATTGCATCCATTTTGTAAGTTCTAATCTTTTTTTCAAATTCTCAATTTGACCTGAAAGCTCTTGTCCACCATGTTCTCTTGCTTGATGACTAATTGAACGAATTAATTGTCCAGTTGTTAAAAAACGATTTGTATATGCTAAAAGAAGTAGTGAAATAGCTGGGAATAATAGTGCAGGTGTTGAAATTTCTATTTCCATAAAAAGCCTTTAAATATTTTTTTGCATTGTAACTAAAAAGAAAAAAGGAACAAGTTAATCACGCTTTGAAGATAAATCCATCAATTCTTGATATTTAAACTCATTTATTAGACTTTCCATATGATTTTGCAATTCATTTGATAATTTATACTCTTTTATCAAAGATAAAATTGCTTCATTATTCATCAATAAAACCTCATCATTTAATTTATCAAAAAATTCTTTAGGAAGATTATTCAACTCTTTAGAAATATCTTTTTCTTCTTTTTTCAATTCAATTTCATATTCAAGTTCAACATCTAAATATTTTTCTAAAACTAATAAAATATCTTTTTCATCAACTGGCTTTGGTAAAAAATCATCAGCTCCACATAAAAGTGCTTGCTTTTTATCCTCTTCAAAAACATTTGCAGACAGCGCAATAATAGGTAATCTTTTATTTGTTTCTTTTTCTCTTATTATTTTCATAGTTTCCAAACCATCTAAATCTTCCATTAAAATATCCATAAAAATCAAATCTATTTTTTCTTTATAAAATAGTTCCAAAGCGCCAATTCCTGAAGATGATTCTAATGTCTTAAAGCCATATGAACTTAAAAGTTGAACTATAAGATTTCTATTTTCTTTTATATCATCTACTACTAAAATTGTTTTTGAAATTTGTTGATTTTTTATTCCGATTATATTTTTTGCTTTAGTGTTTAGTTGTAGATTTTCTTCAAAAGATTTTTCATAATTAATACTAAAATAAAACTCACTTCCACTTCCTAATTTACTTTTTAAATAAATATTTCCACCCATCAAAGAAATCAACTCTTTTGTAATAGATAAGCCTAAACCTGTTCCTTGTTGGGTGTAATTATCAAGTTTTACTTGCTCAAATGGTCTAAATATTTTTTCTTGATTTTTCTTATCAATTCCAATTCCTGTATCTTTTACTTCAAAAAACAACTTATTATTTAATTCATATATATTTAAAGTAATTTCACCTTCTTTTGTAAATTTCAAAGAGTTTCCAAGAAGATTTATAAGTATTTGCCTTAGTCTTTGTTCATCTACGTGTATCATTTTTGGTAAGTTATTTGATAAATTGATAGTGAATTTTAAATCTTTACCTTCACACCTAAAAGAAAACACATCTTCAATCTCTTTTATTAACTCATAAAAATCAAATGTTTTAGCCAATAATTCTATCTTTCCTGCTTCTATTTTAGATAATTCTAATATCTCATTTATTATATTTAAAAGATGCTCTCCACTTTTTTTGATAATATTTAAATTATCTTTCTCTTGTGTTGTAGCATTCATTGATTTTTTTAAAATTGTTGTAAATCCTAAAATTGCATTTAATGGAGTTCTAAGCTCGTGGCTCATACGTGCAAGAAAGATTGATTTTGCTTTATTTGCATTTTTCGCATCTTCCATCGCTAGTTTTAATTGATGCTCACTTGAGATTAGTTTTTGAGTATTATCTTTAAAAACCTCAATAGCTCCAATCATATCTCCAACTTCATCATCATATTTATTTTTTTCTATTTCTACACTCATATCATTTGATGAGAGTTTTAACATTATGACTCTTAGTAAATCAATAGGATAAACGATTCTAAATAGAATAATAAAAAATGAAAGTAAAAACAAAATTATTGAAAATAAAACTATAACATTTACATTAAACTCTTGTTCTTGCACAGTAAGTCTAGCTTCTATAACTTTTTGTTTTGTTCTATTTTCAAAGGCTTTGTAAAAATTATCCAAAGGTTTCATAATTCTAATTTTTGCTTCATGATATTCATCTGAGTGCATAATATCTCTTGCTAGGGCAAAATCAGGCAGACCTTGTACAGTATAATCACCTTTTTCATCTTGAAATATTCCTTTTACAGCATTCATAGCTTTGTGTTCAAGATTTGTTAAATCATCTGATTCATTTTGTGAAATAAAAAGTAAGTTTAACTCTGATTCAGGGAAATTTGCATTTTTCATAAGTTGTCTAAGTGGTATTTTTTCTCCATCAAGTAAAGCTTGACTATCATTTAAAGTTAAAAAATCCCAAAAAATCCCATTGTATCTTTTTGGTCGTGGTATCTCTCCGTTTCTAATACCCAATACAGTTTTATACTGCTCTTCAAACATTGCATTTCCAGTTATCACATAAGTTCTCGCCATTCTTGTAAGGTCATCGCTACTTTGTCTTAATTCATCTGCTAGAATTAATGATTTGTATTGCATATTATATGCATCTTCTAGTTTGATTGTTGCTTTTTGATATTTATTTATTACAATTGCTACACTTATGAAAGAAACTGTATTAAAAATAAACAGTAACATGAAAAGTCTTTTTAATTTCACCTAAAATCCTAAATAATTTCTTATATTTTTTACCCTATAATCTTAACTAACTTGCTTTTTGGAAAGATAAACTTTATGGATAAAAAATATACAGTATTAATTATTGATGACAAAACTGAAAACTTACACTATTTAAACAATGTTTTAAAAGATGAAAATTATCTAATTAGAGCTACAACAGATGCAACTTTCGCTATAAATTCTTCAAAATTAAATCCACCACATCTAATACTTCTTGATATAAAAATGCCAAATCAAGATGGTTTTGATATTTGCAAAATCATAAAAAATGATGAATCATTAAAAGATATTCCTATTATTTTTATAAGTGCTTTGGATGATATAGAAAGTAAAGTAAGAGCTTTTGAAGAAGGTGGAGTTGATTATATTACAAAGCCTTTTGAAAAAGAAGAAGTAAGGGCCCGAATCAAAACCCAATTAAAAATATTTGAAAGTAAAAACACAATTTCAAAACTACTTGAACAACAAGATTTTTTCTTAAAAAAAATCATTCACGAAATGAATACACCACTTAGTATTATCTCTTTAAATGTGGATAATTTAGAATCACAACTAGGACCAAAAGAGCAGTTTGAAGCCATAAAAGCCTCATCTAAATCCCTATCTTCAATATACAATGATTTATATTATCTAACAAAAAAAGAAAAAAGAATAGCTGATATACAAAATATAAATCTTGTGAAGTTTTTATCTTCGAGATTAGCTTTTTTTGATGAAATGGCAAATGTAAAAAATATTGATATAGCTCTTGATATTCATAAAGAGTTTGATGTTTCTATGGATATTTATGAACTTGAAAGAGTTGTAGATAATACAATATCAAATGCAATAAAATATTCAAATGAAAGCTCAAATATAGATATTACTCTTGATATCTTAGATAATAAATACATACTTCAAATAAAAGATGAAGGAATAGGAATAAGTAATACAAAAGATATTTTTAATGCCTATTATCAGCAAAAAAATAAAAATGTAGGTTTAGGTTTGGGTCTTAGTATAGTAAAAGATATTTGTGATAATTATGATATTCAAATAGAAGTAAACTCAAGTGAAAATGGAACAACTTTTACTTATATTTTTCCTGATAATCTAATAAATAAAAAGAGCTCATTATGAAAATATTTCTATTAGAAGATGATTTTTCATTAAATAAAATCATAAAACTATCTCTTCAAAACAAAGGTTTTTTTGTAGATAGTTTTTTAGAAGGCTACTCAGCCGTTGATGTAATAATAAATAATAAATATGATTTATATATTTTAGATTTGAATGTATTGGGATTTGATGGACATAAAGTTTTAGAAATCATAAGAGCCGAGGATTTAAATGTACCTGTTATTATGATAAGCGCTGAAATGGATATTGAAAATATCAAAAAATCTTACACCTTAGGATGTAATGATTATATAAAAAAACCCTTTGATTTTGAAGAACTATTTTTGAGAATTCAATATCATTTAAGTCATATAAAAAAAGATGATAATCAAGATTTTATTATAGATTTAGGATATGATTTTTCGTTTAATCTCATTGATCAAACTTTGCATAAATCAAAACACGAGATTGAACTAACAAGCAAAGAAAAACTTCTATTAAGCCTACTTGTTAAAAATATAAACAACACAATTACAAATGAAATGATTCACGAATATGTGTGGGACAGCAAAGAAATGGAAGCTGTTAGTATGAGAAGTATTGTTCATAAATTAAAAAAGAAACTAAAAAATGGAATGATAATAAATCTTCGTGGTGTTGGATATAAACTTATTTCACTTTAAAATAAACTAACACTTAGATATAATAATCATAAATTTTATGGAGAATTAATATGTTGAAAATATTTTTAGGATTAAGTTTTTTTATTGTTTCATTGTTTGCCCAATTAAATGAAGTGGATAACAATCAATTAGTTGAAATGCAAAAGAAAAATATTCAAATTATTGATATTAGAAGAGTTGATGAGTGGAAAAAAACAGGAATCATAGAAGGTGCAAAAATGATTACATTTTTTGATGAAAAAGGTAATTATGATATACCCAAATGGTTAAGTGAATTTTCACAAATTGTAAAAGATAAAGATACAACTTTTGTAATTTATTGTGCCCATGCAAACAGAACAAAAATGGTTGGAAATTTTCTAAATGAAAAAGTTGGTTTCAAAAATGTTTATGAGTTAAAAGGTGGTATTAACTACGGATGGATTGATAAGGGTATGAAAACTGTACCATTTAAATAAAAACTACTACAAAATGACAATAATATAGGATAAAATATATCTTAATTAAATTTATCCAAATTAGGAGATAAAATGTTTTATAAAATTTTATTACTACTTGTACTAACTTTTAGTTCAATAATCGCAAAGGAAAACAAAATGAGTATTTATGACTTCAATGTAAAAACAATAGATGGTGAAGAGATTTCAATGTCAAAGTACAAAGGTAAAGTTCTTTTGATTGTAAATGTTGCTAGTAAATGTGGATTTACAAGCCAATATGAAGGTTTAGAAAATCTTTATGAAAAATATAAAAACGAAGATTTTATGGTTTTAGGATTTCCTTCAAATCAATTTGCAAATCAAGAACCAGAATCAAATGAAAAAATCAAAGAGTTTTGTTCTTTAACTTATGAAGTAAAATTTGATATGTTTGCAAAAATAGATGTAAATGGTGAAAATGAATCTCCTTTATATACATTTTTAAAATCAAATCAAAAAGGTATCTTAGGTACTGAAAATATTAAATGGAATTTTACTAAGTTCTTAGTAAATAAAGAGGGAACAATCGTAGATAGATACGGAAGTGCTACTACACCTGAGTCTATTGACAGTGATGTTAAAAAACTTTTAAAATAAGGAATAGAAAATAGAAAATTTTATAAGTAACATACAAGAAGCCATATCATATATGACTTCTTGGGAAATGTTAGCTGTTGTATTATCAATAATATATCTACTTTTAGCCATCAAACAAAATATTTGGTGTTGGGCTGCTGCTTTTGTTAGTACTTTTATTTATAGTATTTTATTTTTTGATGCTTCACTTTTAATGGATAGTGCTTTAAATATCTTTTATTTAGTTATGGCACTTTATGGATGGTATTCATGGAAATATGGGAATACCAGAATAGAAGATGAAGAGTTAAATATTAGCTCTTACAGTACTTTTAAAAATATTAAAATCATAACTATTTTGACAATTATCTCTTTGATACTTGGTTATATTATGGCAAATTACACAAAAGCTGACTTTGCATATTTAGATACATTTACAACTGTTTTTGCTGTATTTACTACTTATATGCTTACGAAAAAAGTACTTGAGAATTGGCTTTATTGGCTTGTGATTGATGCAGTTTCTATTTATATTTATATAAACAAAGGTTTTTATTTAACAGCTGTTCTTTTTGTTATTTATACACTTTTAGCATTGATAGCATATAGACAATG
>JAHIWE010000160.1 GCA_018816105.1 bacterium
CTAATTCAGTTGAAGAAAACATTTCATTTGATGTATATTGAAGTAAACCCATTTTTTAACTCCTTTGCATATTATAATGTGTATTATAACACAAAATAAAATATATTAATTATATATAATATTTATTTTTTAATCTAATTATTTAATTTCAAAAGGTTGATAATATTTTAAAAAAATACCATATTATAGTACTTACTAACTATTTGTTTATTTGAGTTATATTTAAAATATAAATATTTTATGATTAGTAATTTGATTTGATTTTAGAATAAATTTTCTATTTGGTATTATTTTGTTCACAGATAAAAAAATTTAATTTTTGTTATAATACGTGTTGTAGTATCTGTTTTATAGCATATTGTAGTTAAATTAAATAACATCTAAAATTAGATGTTATTTAGAAAAAATTTCTTCCGCCCACTCAGTTATAGGGCCTCTTAGAACTTTTTGCAATTTAATTGCGAAAGAATTTACAAGGTTATTTTCGTTTTTAGTTGATTTTAATAGAGTTGTTAGTGCATTTGTATATTTATTTACATAGAAGTTGTCTATTTGTTTATTTGAACCTAATATTACAACTTTACAAGAATTGTCAATTCTTGACAATACCATCTGCATAGTTTTATTAGACATATTTTGAGCTTCATCAATTATTATAAAGGCATTTGATAAAGTTCTTCCTCTCATTTCCCCTACCCACATAGTTTCAATTCCATAATTAGCAATCATTTGTTCTATTCTAGATGTAACTTCACTATCTTCAAGTTCGATAACTGCTTGATCTGGTGTTTTTTTATTTCTTTTTCTTTTGTGTTCAGTTCTTATTATATAGTCTAAACTATCCATTAAAGGATGGTTATATATTTTAAATTTTTCTTCTAAGCCTGGAAGATAACCAACATCTTCACCTTTATCAAGTGATTCAATAGAATTTCTAATATATATGATTTTTTGGAAATGTTTTTGACGTACAAGTTTTAATGCACCACTAAGAGCTAATAGTGTTTTTCCCGACCCTGCTTTGGCTTCTACGATCAAAACATTATAAAAGTGATGTAATATAGCATCTGAGAAAAATAATTGCTCCTTGTTCAAAGGAGTAACAATTTGATCTCTTATCTCATCTTCATCTAAAACTCTAATTCTTTTATTTTGTATATTTGCTAGAACTACTTGATCTGATGATTGTACTTTAAAGCAATAAGAGAAGTTAAAAGGTTTATATTCTTTATCAAATTTGCTTATCTCTTGATTATCTAAGAATTCTAAATCATTAAATTTAATCTCTACTTCCTTCATAAACTCGTAGTCAAATTTATCTTTATCTTTGCCTACAAGTGCATCTGTTTTTATATCTAGTGATATAGCTCTTGTTCGTGCCATTATATCAAGAGATAAAAACTCTACTTCATTTTTATAATAAGTGTTTGCAAAAGATGCTACTTCTAATATCTTTCTATCATTAATGATATTTGGTGACACATTTTTTATATTTACTTCATACTCTTCTTTTGAAATAATATCAATTATTGTATTTTTGTCATTATCTATTTTTAATCGAATAATTTTATATAAATCTTTTTTCTTTGATTCTAAAATTATAGAGTTTTCAAGTATTCTTGCAAACTCTCTTGCTTGAAAATTTATCTCTTCAAAACCACTTTTTTTTGTATCTATTTCATCTAAAACAGTTTCAGGAAGAATAATTAAATTCTTTCCTTCTTGTGATAATTTATAAATATTAGTAGCATCTTCAAGTAGTATATTTGTATCTAATACATAGTATTTTTCGAAATTCATGATACCTTCTTTTCTTTTTGTTTATAAACTTTATATACAACAAATGAACCAATTATAAGTGTTATTATTGTAAATAATAGTGAAAAAGTTTTTGTAATTACATATGCTACAATAAACAGTGATAATATTGTAGGTATTTCATTATATGCTCTAAAGAAATTACCACTTCTTTCATAATCATCTTTTTCTAATTTTTTTCTATAATATCCTAAAGAGTATGAATATATAACAAGTAATAAAGCAAAAAATAGTTTTGCATGCATCCATCCACCTGATTGGCTTGATAATAAATATGGATTTAAATAAAGCATTATTGCTCCACTTATTATTGTAGCCCACATTGCTGGAACTCCAATATATTTGTACATTTTAAGTTCTTGAATTTTGACTACATCAACAAACTCTTTTTTATCTTGATGTTCTGTATGATATACATAAAGTCTTGGTTGATAAAAAAGCATTGCCATCCAAGACATCATAGCCATAATGTGAAAAGTCAGTATCCAAGTGTAATATTCCATTTTAATCCTTACCATTACTTTTTATTTTTATTAACCATTCATTTAAACTTTTTTCAAATCCTATATTTGAATTCTCATAAAGTTTTAGATCTTCCTTTAAATATTCTTGTTCAACATACCCACCATAATTATGGGGGTATAAATAGCCTATATGCTGTGAATCCAAATGTTTTGGTATATCTAGTATCTTACCAGCTTTTATCTCTTCTAGCGCTTTATTTACAGCTTTATACGCACTATTTGATTTAGGACTTGATGCTAGGTAAATTGCACACTGAGAAAGTATGATTCTTGATTCTGGGTAACCTATTTTATTACATGCAATCATTGTGTTTACTGCAAGGTTTAAAGCATTAGGATTTGCATTACCAATATCTTCACTTGCAAATATAACAAGTCTTCTTGTAATAAAGTCAACACTTTCTCCACCGTTTATTAATCTGCTCATATAATAAAGTGCAGCATCAATATTAGATCCTCTTAAAGACTTTATCATGGCACTTGCTAAATCATAGTGCGTATCTGAAGATGAAACTCCATCCCCTATTACATTTTCCCTTAACTCTCTTAATAAACTCACATCAATATCTTTAGATACTTTATATGAAAAATTAAGAAGTGTAAGCATAGCTCTAGCATCTCCTGAACTGGAAGTAATCAAGTACTCTAAAGCATCAGCTTCTATATTTATATCAATATCTTTTAAAGCAATATCAAGAATTTTATTCATCTCATCTTTTGTAAAGGCTTTAAATTCATATAAAAATGATCTTGACCTAATAGCTGATGTTAAAGTAAAAAAAGGATTTTCTGTACTTGCACCTATAATTATTGCATCATAGTTTTCCATAACTGGAAGAAGTACTTCTTGTTGATTTTTAGATAAACGATGAACTTCATCAATAAAGACTAAAGGCTTAATTAAAGAATTTTTATATTTATCAAATACTTTACGTAAATCTTCAATTTTTATACTTGTTGCATTAAAGTAGAAATAATCTGTATTTATCTCTTTAGCAATGATTTTAGCAAGTGTTGTTTTTCCAGTTCCTGGTTTTCCATAGAAAAATAAGTGAGGTATGTCTTTTTTTTTGATTAGTTTATATAATGCTTTATCTTTTGAGATAATGTGAGATTGACCAACAAAATTATCTAAATTTGTTGGTCTTAACTTATTAGATAGATCTATCATCTTCGTTCATAAAGATTCTAAGATTTTTGTATTCCTCTTTAGTTAAATATCTAGTTTTTCCAGTTGGTAGATTATTTAAAGAGATTCCACCATACTCTAATCTTTTAAGATCTAGTATATCAAGTCCAAAGTGAGCAAAGAATCTTCTTAATTCTCTATTTTTACCTTCAGAAATAACAACTTTAATCTTAGAAAATTTTTCACCATTTGTTTGAATATCATAAGCTAAAAATGGTGCAAAAGTCATTGATTTAATTTTACTTGTTTTAAATGCTCCAGATGTTGCATCTTCAATTTCTAAACCATGTTGCATAGCTTCTTCAACAGGTTTTGTAATTACTCCATTT
This sequence comes from bacterium, assembly GCA_018816105.1. GTDB lineage: Bacteria > Campylobacterota > Campylobacteria > Campylobacterales > Arcobacteraceae > Aliarcobacter. Next base: position 3,861 of record JAHIWE010000160.1, read on the forward strand.
ACTTTTAGTTTATAAACTCTTTCTAAATCAGAGTGCATTAATGCATCTACAATATTTACACTATCAGATAAAAGTAATAAACCTTCACTTGCATAGTCAAGTCTTCCTACACTCAAAAAGTGCTTGTATTTATGATCTAATGAATCATAAATAGTACGTCTGCCTTGAGGATCTTTTTTAGAAACTATTTCACCTTTTGGTTTGTTATATACAATTACAGTAGAAATTTTATTTTTGTCTTCTCTAATTTTTTTTCTACCTATTTCAACTTCATCACTATTTGAAACTTTAGTAGCAAGATTTGTTACAACTTTACCGTTAACTTTTACTTTACCCTCTTCTATTAGCTTGTCAGCTTCTCTTCTTGAGTAATTACTATTGTGAGATAAAAATTTATTTAATCTTACTAACTCTTCTTGAACTTGTTCGTCTCTTTTTTTCATTTTATACCAGCTTCTATTAAATCATGAATATGCAATACACCAATTAACTTATCATTTTCATCAGTAACAATTAATAGTTGGATTTTGTAATCTTCTATTACTTGAAGTGCATCACTTGCTAAAAGCTCTTTGTTTTTTAATCTTTTTGGATTCATAGTAGCAATTTCTTCTACTTTACAATCCATTGAAAAATTACCATTCATTAAAGCTCTTCTTAAATCCCCGTCACTTAAAAGTGCAATTACTTTATCTTCTTTATCTGTAATTATAACACTTCCAAGTCTTCCTTCGCTCATTACTAAAATGGCATCTTTTAATTTAGTTTCACGTGAAACTACTGGAAGATTTTCTTTTCGTAATAAATCATCAACTTTAACAAAAAGTTTTTTACCTAAACTTCCACCTGGATGAAAAGATGCAAAATCTTCTTTTTTAAAATCTCTTTTTTTCATTAAACAAACAGCTAAAGAATCACCCATTGCCATTGTTAAAGTAGTAGATGACATAGGTGCCGCATCAAGTGGACACCCTTCTTTCTCTACATTTATATTTATAAA
>JAHIWE010000161.1 GCA_018816105.1 bacterium
AATTTCACTATTAATTTTACTAATATTGATTTTATCACCCCCTTTTTAAATTAATCAACACTAATATATCTGATTTAACCAAATTATAAATAGAGGAAGAAAAATGAAAGAAACAATATGTGTAGAAAGAGGTTTATGTTGTGAAAACTGTAAAGAAACCATAATAAAACATCGCTGTATAAAATGTAAAAAAGCTTTTAAAAACAATGATAAAATATACTGCGATTATAGTTCATATGGTGATAGTAAACATTATCATATAAAATGTATGAATGCAAATGGATGATTTAATAAAATTACAAATAGAGAAATATAGTAAAGGATGGACTCCAAACAAATTAGGTAAAACTATAATAGCTAACAAACATATAGATTTTAAAAAGTTTGCTGAATATATGGAAAACCGTGTCAGTAGAAATACTTTAAAAATACAGTTACATTATTTACATAAATTTAACTTCCCTATTAATGAAGAAAATATTATTAATTTTGAAGAAAATATAGAAGAAATAAATGACCAAAGACACGATTATAACACCCCAAAAATAACTACTAAAAACGGTAAACAACAGTTTAAAAATTGGGTAAGTAAATATGATAATCTAAGTGCTGTTATGAAAAAAGATAACCACAACAGATTAAAATATAATGTTTTTCTTTCATTAAAAAATTATCTTAAAGCACAAAAAATGGATAATCTTTCTAAATTATTACCATCTACAAAATCTATTAATAAACCACACCACAACATAAAAATGGGGTATTTATCTGAAGAAGAAATGTGGTTGTTAATAAATACTGTAGATGATGAACAGTTTAAAATATTTATCATGTTTTTATTTTATACCGGTTGTAGAATAGGTGAAGCTTTAAACTTTAAAAAAAACAACAGCTGGATAGATATATATAAAAAAGATAAAGATTTTTTTTATTCATCTATTGATAAAGAAAAAAAGAAGCTGTTTAAAATAAATTTACCAAGAGAATTTATAAAAAGGGATACATACCCATATGTTTATATAGATAATATTGATGCTATCAAAATGGTGTACAGTTACCTTAATAAAATAAAACATGATGATTATGTTTTTAAATTTATAGAAATAAAAGGGATAAAAACATATTTCAATTTAAAAAATGAAAGAGATATAGTAGATAAAAAAATAAAAGAATATATGATAAAAGCCGGATTAGAAATAAAAAAGGATGAAATAACTCCACATGGGTTAAGGAGAAGCAATATACATTATACATATAAAAAAACAGGAAAACACGTTACTTTGACTCAGCAGAGGGCAAGACACTCAACATTTGATATGACAGCCAAGTATTTAAAACCAAAACAGGAAGAGTTAGAAGATGCCCTGCAAAAAGATATGGACAATACAGGGAATTAAGATTTAAACATTTTACGTAAAAGTTTTAGAATTGGTTTAACTGTTCGACGTTCTACAATTATTTGTCCACAATGTTTGAATTTTCTTGTTGTTATATTTTGAACTATTATTCTATATTTTTCCATTTTTATTCTCCAGTTTCCATATGATGAGATAATGGGGCTAACGGTTTTACAATTGAAAATTCTCTTTTATTTCTGTCAACCACTATCCATTCATGCTTTTTCATCTGTTTTTTGATTGATATCATTCTATTTGCCTGGTAAGCAGATACTTCTAATATACCTGTATCTCTTAACACACGCCGTATTGTCTCTAAATCAGCTGAATACGGAAGAAAAACATACCTACACTGTTTTATTATACCTTCTGGTAATTTATCATATGTTTGTGTAGCAAATAAATAGTATATACCATATCTTGCATCAATATCTACACTTTCTGAATATGTTCTAACTGTACATAAATTCCTATCTGATGGGATAAATCTTGATGCCTCATCTATTATATTAAATAATCTCATATTATTACCAAACATTTTTGTTCGTTGAGCTTTGTTGACTATATTTTGTAAAATATTAACATTTACTGCCGGATAAGGGGCTCCATCAGTACCGTATTCTTCAAAACCTTCTAAATTATTTGCAACAACAAAATTTTGTGCCAACATATCAACAACATCCAAATTATATTTTTTATTAAAAAAATTATCTTTTTTAATCAGATAAAATTTATATTTCATAGCTCTTCGTTGGTCGGGGGTTATATCTTCAATTTCATCTATTATCATATCAAATTCATCAACGTCTCTTAAACCCCCTCTTTCTAAAATTTTATCATAAATTATGTTCATTGATATTCTTTGATTTTCAGTCAATTCATCTGCTCTCATTAATGTTAAAAAATCTGCTTTGCTCATATCATTTATATTTGGACTATACCATATATTATCTTCTTTTAAAAATTTAAATTTGCCCTGTAAAGTACTAAAAAATGTAGGTCTTATAGTAACAATTGGAATTCCACACGGTTTTTCTCCTTTGAGTAATAGATGTTTAAATTTATTTTGTAATCTTCTATAGCTTGATTTGAATTCATCTTTGATATCTGTAGCTATAAACAGTTTAAATAAGCCGGTTTTATATAATCTATCTAAAAACACTCTTAAAAGCCAAGTTTTACCGCTTCTGGTTAACCCTAACATCAGAATTCTACATGCTTCACTAAGGTCTATACAATATATCTTACCGTCTTTAGTTGTTCCTATAGGAAATTTAAATAAATTATGATATCCTGTAAATTCGGCTATTTCTTTTTTACCAAATATTTGGGATTTTAAATATTCATTTTTACTGTTTTTTATAGGACTTAAACTTAAATCAAAAGCCATTATTCACTCCGTAATAATAGATATTTATAGATGTCATCATCTAATGAAACATTTTCTATAGCTGAACTGTTCGATATTAGTATTAATTTTGGAATAGTTAAATCTACTTTAAAAATATAATGGTCTATATATATTTGATTCCATATATGGTCTTGTTTTTCACTCAACTTAAAATCGTTTTTTAGTCCAACTTCATTAATCATAGAAGCAAAAGCCATTGCCAGATTTTTACAATCACCTGCTTTATCTTTTAAAATTTGTTTTGGGGGATATAATACAGCATTTTCATTGCCACTTTGTACATAATCAAAACTGGACATATAAGTGTATATCCTGGACAAATAACAATAATTATCTGTTTTACATCCACGAGTTAAGTTGACAGCTAAACTACGAGAATAGGGTTCATAATGTTGAATTGATGTTCTTTTATAGATTTTTTCTATAAGACTACCTTTTATTTCTTTTGTTTTATCAACACCAATAAACATTGATTCAGGAAAAAACATTACACCAACAAATAAAAAAACTGTAAGTATAGTAAAACCTGTTGTAAATCCGAAACTTATTTCTTTTATAGCTTTAACTATTTTTTGTTTATTTACCATTTTTATTAACACATTAAAGTATTTATCACAGCATATATAAATTTTGACATAATTATCAATAAAAAACTTATGATACTGACAAATATTACCACTGATTCTATATTATCTATAAAATTGATTATTATTACAAAAGCTATTAAAAGTATGAACACTATTATAGAATGGGTTCCATAAAAAGCTATATCACATAATATCAGTGTCATTTTCGTGGTATTCTAATACTCCATATTTTGCAGGGTTTAACAATTCACCTTTATTATCATAACCGGGAAAATAAGATATAAACGTCTTATCTCTATCTACCCCTTTTATCCCACCAACATGATAAATAGTATATGCTATTTTTTGTTTATAATCTTTTCTTAAATGACCCCATTTTTTTAAAAGATATTGAAAACAAGAATCTCTATCCTCTAAATTAAAAGGAAT
>JAHIWE010000162.1 GCA_018816105.1 bacterium
AAAGTCAAAAAGTGCTGCACTTTTGTTACTTTTTAGGCTTTGTTTGGATTGTGTATTGGTGGAGATGTGCGGGATCGAACCGCAGTCTTAAAACAGATCATATAAGCGTCTACATGCTTAGCAGAGTTGAATAATTTCACTTTATAACAGCTCAACTCCCCAGGCAATCATAAAGCTAAGATTTGGAATTTCTCTTTGAGTTTCAATCACCTTCTCAAAAATAATCTATCTAGTGTGAACCAACATTTATCTACATAGATAGAATCTGTAGTGTCAGTCTCCAAAAGACTCGAGCCCGAAGGCGAGTCAGTAAGTTGTTAAAACTTACGCAGCTTTTGCGTAAGCTGGAGCGTAATTTGTATTATTTGCGTCTAAAAAAAATGAACCGCGTAACGGCATGTTCAGGCCGACATGCAACTTATACTCACTGCTCTAATCGATGCCAAGTCATCCCCATAACTTAAAAATGAATTTTACAAAACAAATTATTAAAAGGATGTTAATTGTAATCAGATTGTCACTAAAATAGTAATTCAAAACTATTTTATCCATTCTTATATTTAAAAATAGTACAATATTATATAAAAATATATCGGAGTGAATAATGAGTAAAAAAGGTATTTTAATTATCGGAGCAGGTGGAGTTAGTCGAGTTGCAACTGTTAAGAGTGCAATGAACATAGACACTTTTGAAAAGATTACATTGGCATCAAGAACGATTTCAAAATGTGAATCAATAGCGGCTGATATTTTAAAAAATCAAAGGGTGCAAATCAATGTAGCTTCTGTTGATGCAGATAATGTGGATGAATTAGTAAAATTAATCCAAAAAGTTAATCCAAAGTTAGTATTAAATGTTGCATTACCATACCAAGATTTAACAATTATGGACGCTTGTACAAAATGTGGTGTTGATTATGTAGATACTGCAAACTATGAACATCCAGATGAAGCAAAGTTTGAATATAAAGAGCAATGGGCTAGAGATGGTCAATTTAAAGAAGCTGGAATCATGGGACTATTAGGTTCAGGTTTTGACCCAGGAGTTACTGGAGTATTTTGTGCATATGCTCAACAAAATTTATTTGATGAAATTCACACTATAGATATTATGGATTGTAATGCAGGAGATCATGGTTATAAATTTGCTACAAACTTTAACCCTGAAATAAATTTAAGAGAAGTATCTGCAAATGGTAGATATTGGGAAAATGGACAATGGATTGAAACAACACCACTTGAAATCAGAGTTGATCATGATTATCCAGAAGTTGGAGTAAAAGCTTCTTATCTTTTATACCATGAAGAGTTAGAATCATTAGTTAAAAACATCAAAGGTTTAAAAAGAATTAGATTCTTTATGACATTTGGAGATGCTTATATTCAACATATGAATTGTTTACAAAATGTTGGAATGTTAGGAATTGAGCCAGTTGAGCACAAAGGTATGATGATTACTCCGATTGAATTCTTAACTACATTATTACCAGATCCAGCAAGCCTTGGACCAAGAACTGTTGGTAAAACAAATATTGGATGTATCATTGAAGGTATCAAAGATGGGAAAGCAAAAAAAGTTTACATCTACAATATTTGTGACCACCAAGAGTGTTATAAAGAAACAGGAGCACAAGCTGTAAGTTATACTACAGGAGTTCCAGCAATGATTGGTTCTAAATTACTTTATAAAGGTATTTGGAAAAATAAAGGTGTATTTAACATAGAAGAGTTCGATGCAAAACCATTTATGGATGAGTTAATGACTCAAGGTCTTCCTTGGAAAATCCTAGAGTTGAATTAATTCTTTTTTCCATACTCTGCGTTGAAGATTAAATTTTTTAATTCATATTTTGTTAAAGGTCAAATCGTTGGCTCTTTAGAATTTCTCAAAGAGAGTGCAAGCACAAGGCTTCTTTAAAGGTGGCTTTGCCATCTTGCTAAAAGAAGTTATTAATGAAAAGGTTCCCTTGAAAATGGAACATTTTAAAAGGAATTATTATGAAAAAATATATTTGTACAGCATGTGATTATATTTATGACCCAGCAATAGGTGATCCTGATTCAGGGATTGAACCAGGAACTGCATTTGAAGATTTACCAGAAGATTGGGAATGTCCAGATTGTGGTGTAAGTAAAGAGGATTTTGAGCCACTTGAAGACAAATAATTTAATAGTAGATAGTTTTGACAAACTACCAAGTCCAAGTTATGTATGTGAAGAGAAACTTTTAGAAAAAAATTTAATACTTCTAAAAAGAATTCAAGATGAAGCAGATGTAAGTATTCTTTTAGCACTAAAAGGTTTTGCTCTTTGGTCAACTTTTGATTTATGTAAAAAATATCTAAAAGGATGTTGTGCATCAGGTCTTCATGAAGCAATTTTAGCAAAAGAAGAGTTTGGAGGAGAAGTTCATACTTATTCTGCTGCTTTTAAAGATGATGAAATTGATGAGATTATCTCAATATCAAATCACGTTGTTTTTAACTCTTTTAATCAATTAAAAAGATATAAAGATAAAGCTTTTGGAAAAACATCGTTAGGGATTAGATTAAATCCTGAATACTCATCTGTTGAAGTAGATTTATATAATCCTTGCGCACCATTTTCAAGAATGGGAACAACAAAAGCAAATTTTGATGAGTTACAATTAGAGTTTTTAGATGGTTTCCATTTTCATGCACTTTGTGAACAAAATGTTGATGCTTTAGAGGGTGCATTAGCTGCTTTTGAAGATAAATTTTCTCAATATTTTGATAAATTAAAATGGGTAAATTTTGGTGGTGGTCATCATATTACAAGAGCTGATTATGATGTTGAGGGGCTAATTAAACTTTTAAAAGATTTTAGATCAAGATATCCACATCTAAAAGTTTATTTAGAACCAGGTGAAGCTATTGGTTGGCAAACTGGTTACTTGGTTGGAACTGTTCTTGATGTAATTAATAATGGTATGAATTTAGCCATTTTAGACACATCAGCAGAAGCTCATATGCCTGATACTCTTGCAATGCCATATCGTGCAATGGTGAGAAATTCGGGCCTTGCAGGTGAAAAAGAACATACTTATAGACTAGGTGGGAATACTTGTTTAGCTGGTGATATTATGGGAGATTACTCTTTTGATAAGCCTTTAAAAGTGGGAGATAAAATCATTTTTGAAGACATGATTCATTATACAATGGTAAAAACTACAACATTTAATGGGATTAAATTGCCATCAATTGTTATAAAACATAATGAAAAATGTTACCAAATTGTAAAAAACTTTGGCTATAATGACTATAAAGTAAGACTTTCATAGGAGAATAGATGGGGCAAGAGAGAAAGATTATTGATAATGAATTTTCAGATATGGAAGTTATAGATACAGAAAAATCAGTAAAGCATGACTATAAAGACAAAACTAGACAAAGAGAAGAGTTAGAAGAAAAAGAAGAAGATGGTAAAAAAAAGGTTCAGATCTGGGTTAGAAAAGAGACCTTAGATTATGAAAGAGAACTGACTAAACTTCAAATTGAACTTTTAAAATTACAAAATTATGTAAAAGATAATGGCTTAAAAGTACTTATGTTATTTGAGGGTAGGGATGCTGCTGGAAAGGGTGGGACTATCAAGAGAATTACAGAACACCTAAATCCAAGGGGTGCTAGAGTTGTAGCTTTAGAAAAACCAAGTGATATTGAAAAAACACAATGGTATTTTCAAAGATATACTCAATATCTTCCAAGTGCTGGTGAAATAGTTTTATTTGACAGATCTTGGTACAACAGAGCAGGTGTTGAACCTGTTATGGGATTTTGTACAACAGAAGAGCATCATGAATTTTTAAGAGAAGTTCCAGAATTTGAGAAAATGTTAGTTAAATCTGACATAATTTTATTAAAATACTATTTTTCAGTATCAAAAAAAGAGCAAGCAAAAAGATTTAAAAAAAGAGAAATAGATCCTTTAAAACAGTATAAACTTTCTCCTGTAGATAAAGAATCTCAAAATCTTTGGGATAAATATACAATTGCTAAATTTTCAATGTTAATGGCTTCAAACACAGACATCGCCCCATGGACTGTAATTAAAAGTGATAATAAGAAAAAAGCTAGATTAAATTGTATTAAACATATTTTATCAAATGTAAATTATACTCATAAAACTGATGATAATTTATTTGAAATAGATGATGAAATATTAACTACAGGTACACAAGAAATAGAAAACATGGAACAAGATAATAAATTTGCGAGGCTGTCTTAATGAATTTAAGTGATTTTGAAATAACTACTTATAGTGGATTATATCTTTCAAGAGATGCTCATCCTAAGTTTGGTAAAAAATATATTGCTAGATTTCAGCATGATAAAAAAAGATATGTAAAAGTTTTGGGTTATACAAGTAGAGATAAATTATCTGATAAAAGTGCATCTGATTTAATGCAGAAGTTTAAAGATTCAATAGTTGCAAAAACAGAAAATAAAATAATAATACAGGAAAAGAAGTTGCCAGTGAAAGATAATGAAGATTTAATAAAACTAAAAGAAGAAAATGATTTTTTTAAATCAATTTTAGGTAATTACCAAAAATTAAAACCTGAAGTTTTAGCAGAAGGTATTCAAAAAATTCATGATTTAGATGCTTTAAAAAAATATCAAATTGAGCTTATAAAACTTCAAAATTTTCTAGAAAAAGAGAATAAAAGAATGATTATTCTTTTTGAAGGAAGAGATGCCTCTGGAAAAGGTGGAGCTATTAGAAGAATTACTAGATATATGAATAATAAACATTACAGAATAGTTGCTCTTGGTAAACCTGATGATACACAAAGAAACCAATGGTTTTTACAAAGATATATTGAGCATTTCCCAACAGGTGGAGAGATAGTTTTATTTGATAGATCTTGGTACAATAGAGCAATGGTTGAACCTATTTTTGGGTTTTGTACTCCTGAAGAACATGAAATTTTTATGGAAGATGTTGTGAATTTTGAGCAAGATTTAGTAAGACAAGGAATGGTTTTAATTAAACTTTATTTCTCTGTTTCTAAAGAAGAGCAAAAAAGAAGATTTGATAGAAGAATCGAAGATCCATTAAGACAATGGAAGTTTTCAGAAGTTGATATGCAAGCTCAAGATTTATGGGATGAATTCTCTGAGAAAAAATATGAAATGCTTAGACGTACTACTTCAAGAAGTGCACCTTGGCATATTGTAAGAAGTGATGATAAGCATAAAGCTAGACTTGAAGCTATGAAGATTATTTTAAATTCTGTTGATTATGATGGAAGAAATTATTCTTTAGATTTTGAACCAAATGAAGAGATAAATATCTCTGTTCAAAAAGAGCTTTTACAAATGAGAAAATCAAAAGATTATTAATCCATTTGATTTTACCATGGATTTGAAATGGAGTTCTCATTTGAGGATTCCATTTTTTTTAGCAAAGAATTTGTTTTTTGGTTTTCTATTTCTTTCATCCATTTCTCTTCTTCATAATTAGACATCTCTTGATTTTGTTCTTCTTCTTGATTTTCATTTTGGTTTTTATTTTCTTGATTTTGTGAATCTTTATTTTTATTATTTTCTTTCTTCTCTTGATTATCTTTATTTTTTTCTTGTTCTTTATTTTCATCTTTTTTATTATCTTGATTCTGTTTTGAATCATCATTATTTTGTTGTTCTTGATTTTTATTTTCTTTGTTTTTCTTATCATCTAAAGCTTTTTTTAGTAGTTCTAAGTTTTCTTTTGTTTCTTTATCATTTTTTAACTTTAATGCATTTTCATAATTTGTTATGGCATTTTGAAAATCATTTTTTTTAGCATAAGAGTTTCCTAAGTTGTGTAATCTTTTGAACTCTAACTCATTATTAGAACTTTTTATATTTTCATATAAATCAATTGCTTTATCAAAATCATTAGATTTATAAAAAGAGTTTGCAAGATTATAATCTCTATACTCATCTGAATCTAGTTTGGAAAACTCTTTTGATGCTTTATCATACTCTTGTGTTTCATAAGCTTGTGTTGCTTCTTTTATAGTATTAAAGTCAAAAAGAGAAGAGGCATTTAGATTTGTATTAATTAGTGAAAATAAGCAGATTAAAGCTATTGAAGATAATTTGTTTTTAGTAAAAGTTGGCAATGAAGAAAAAGCAATCAAAAGTAAAAAAATCCCAATAGCTAAAGGATAATAAAATAATTCGGTATAGGTTTTATATTTTTTATCATCAAATATCTCTTTTTGTGATTTTAAATTTATATCATTTAATATTTGATTTATATCATCATTATTTAGTGAATAGTTTATATATCCACCATTTGTTTTTAAACTTAACTCTTTTATATTTTCATTTAGTTTTACATTTACAATATTACCTTTTGCATCAGTTAAAAAATTCCCATCTTCTTGTTTTATTACAGATCCTTGTGTCGTTCCTAAAGCTAGGGTATAAACACTTATATTATTTTCATTTGCAAATTTAATCTCATCTTTAAAATCACTGTTATCAGCACCATCTGTTAATAAAATCAGGTTTTTACTTTTATAATCTTTTAGAAGTTTTTGCGTTGTTTCAAGTGTTGAAAATATATTTGTTCCATTATCAAAGTTTATTCCGGTATTTAGGTTATTAATCAAAAGCTTTAAGGAAGCAAAATCTTGAGTTACAGCTGATAGTAAAAAAGCTGACTTAGCAAATAAAATAACACCAATTGCTTCTGTTTTTGAAGTATCAATAATATTTAATAATTTTCTTTTTGCAAACTCTAATCTATTTGGATAAATATCAATTGCATTCATTGACTTTGAAACATCAATAGCAATTACAACTGCATTTAGCTGTGATTTTACATCATTTATTTTTTCATTTGTAACAGGTCTTGCAAGGGCTATTATCATAAAAATTAAACTTAAAAATAGTGTAATATTTCTAGCTTTATTTGAAAAATATTGATTAGAAATACTTAATTTCTCCAAAGCATTTTTTGAGAAATAAGAACTTAACTTACTTTGTTTTGTAATTATCAAATACATCAGAATAAAACTTGGTATTAACATTAAAAAAAGTACCTGTAAATGGATAAAATACAATCAAAACTCCTTTAAAAGTAGTATTTTAGTAAAGACTTAGTAATTTTTAGATAAAATCATCGTTAAAATTATAACAATCGGAGTAAATTTAATGGAATTTAACGCAAACAGAGTTGATGGGGCAAATGCGGTTATCACTGCTACAATAACAAAAGAGACAATTGAAACTAACTTAGACAAAGTAGCAAAACAAGCTGCTAAAACTATGAATGTTCAAGGTTTTAGAAAAGGAAAAGTTCCTGTTGCTGTTGTTAAGCAAAGATATGCTGATAAATTAAGAGAAGATGCAGAAGCTGATGCATTAAGAACAGTTTTAAATAATGGTTTAAAAGAATTAACAATTCCTAATGAAGATTTAATTGGTGAGCCAAATATCTCTAAATTTGATAAAAAAGAAGATGGTTCAATTGATGTAGAAATCGCAGTTGCAACTAAACCTCAAATTGATTTAGGTGATTATAAATCTTTATTACCAGAAGTTGCTGAAAAAGAAATTGATGTAGCTGATATTGATGCAAGATTAGAAGAAATTTCTAAATCTTCTGCTCCTTTAGCAAAAATTGCAAGAAAAAGAGCTGCAAAAGATGGTGACCACGCTGTTATTGATTTTGAAGGTTTTGTTGATGGTGTTGCATTTGAAGGTGGAAAAGCTGAGCAATATCCATTATTAATTGGTTCAGGTTCATTTATCCCAGGATTTGAAGAACAAGTTATTGGTATGAAATATGAAGAGCAAAAAGATATCGTTGTAACTTTCCCTGAATCTTACCAAGCTAAAAACTTAGCAGGTAAAGAAGCTACTTTTAAAGTAACTTTACACGAAATTCAAGAAAAAGCAGCAGCTGAATTAAATGATGAATTTGCACAAAAAATGTTACCAAATGAAGAAAATGTAACAATTGATACTTTAAGAGAAAAAATTAAAGAGCAAATGAAAGCTGAAGCTATGGGTAAATATTACAGAGAAGAATTAAAACCTGAATATTTAGAAACATTAGTTAAGAGAATAGAATTTGCATTACCAAATTCTGTAGTTGATCAAGAGATTAACTATGCTTTAAATAATAAAGTAAGATCAATGACTGAAGATGAAATCAAAGCTTTACAAGAAGATGCTTCTAAAGTTGAAGAAATCAGAAATGAATTAAAAGAAGATGCAGTTAATTCTGTAAAAGCTACATTTATTATTGATGCTTTAGCAAAAGCTGAAAATGTTCAAGTAAGTGATCAAGAAGTTATGCAAGTTCTTTATTATGAAGCAATGCAAATGGGACAAAACCCACAAGAAGTTGTAAAACAATACCAAGAAGCTGGATACTTACCAGCTATTAAAATGTCTATGATTGAAGAGAAAGTTATCTCTAAATTATTAGATGAAAAATTAGGAAAATAATTATAGGAATGAATATGAGTTATATACCATATGTAGTTGAAAAAAGCGGTAGAGGAGAAAGAAGTTACGATATTTATTCAAGACTTCTAAAAGATAGAATTATTATGTTAAGTGGGGAAATAAATGATGCAGTAGCTTCTACTGTTGTTGCACAGCTACTTTTTCTTGAAGCTGAAGATCCAGATAAAGATATCTATTTATATGTCAACTCTCCAGGTGGAGTAATTACTAGTGGTATGTCAATTTATGATACTATGAATTATATCAAACCGGATGTTTGTACTATTTGTATAGGACAAGCTGCATCTATGGGAGCATTTTTATTATCAGCTGGAACAAAAGGTAAAAGATACTCTTTACCAAATTCTAGAATAATGATTCATCAACCATCAGGTGGAGCACAAGGTCAATCAACTGATATTCAAATTCAAGCGAAAGAAATTCAAAGAATGAAAGACAGTTTAAATGCAATTATTGCAGAGCAAACTGGTCAAGATGTTTCTACAATTGAAAAAGATACAGAAAGAGATAATTTCATGAGTGCAGATGAAGCTTGTGCCTATGGTCTAATTGACGAAGTTATCGCTAAACATAAATAAGAGAAATTATGATTAGAGAAGTTATAACTTATCCAAATAAATTACTTCGATTAAAATCAAAAGATGTTGAGCAGTTCGATAATGAACTGCACACTCTTTTAGATGACATGTATGAAACTATGATGGCACAAAGTGGTGTTGGATTAGCTGCAATTCAAGTTGCAATTCCACTAAATGTATTAATAATAAATTTACCAAATGAAGATGATATACAAGATAAAGTTGATTTAATAGAAGCTATTAATCCTATTATTACTCATAAAGATGGTACTCAAATTTTTACAGAAGGATGTCTTAGTGTTCCTGGTTTTAGTGAAGATGTTACAAGAGCTCAACATATAATTGTTGAATACTTTGATAGAAATGGCGAACAACAAACAATGGAATGTGAAGATTTTTTAGCAGTTGCATGGCAACATGAAATGGAACATCTTGCAGGTCATCTATTTATTGAAAACTTATCAATAATTAAAAGAAAGAAGTTTGAAAAAGAGTGGAAAAAGAAGTTAAAAGATAAAAAATAGTTTTATCTTTTATTTCTTATTTTATTCAAAACCTTTTTTAAATATATTAATTATCACAGAAAACATTATACTATTAGCTAAAATCCAAATTAACCAAAAGAATATCTTTTCAAACTTAGTAAAGAAAATCTCTTTAAATAGTAAAGGGCAAGATTTAACCGCTAAGTACAAATATACAATTGTTCCAATAATCATAGTATATTTATTTTGTGAAGCAAATAGAATTGTTATAAGTGATATAAATGGTATAAATACAGTTAAAGCAAAAAATTTACCATATACTTTTCTTTTTTTATCTCCATTAAAATATCCTATTGTATAACCGCAATTGGGACAAACGGTTCCTAGTCTTGATAATATTTCATGATTGCATTCAGGGCAATTTGTAAGTGTTGACATTTGTTAAAATTCCTAGATTTTTGAGGTATTATAGCAAGTGAAGTTAAAAAATAAGTTAGATGAAATTTAAGAAAATAAAGAAGAGTTTATTTCCCTTCTTCTTTATTCCATTGTTTATACAGTTCTACTGCTTCAGTAATTTCTTTTTGTGAAGCTTTTCTTCTACATGACATATAACCTTTTGCTCCATCACATGATTCAAATGGATAAACTGTAGCAAATACCCAATAATATCCACCACTTTTTGTAGCATTTTTTACATATCCTGTCCAAACTTGATCTTTTTGAACAGTTTCCCATAAAGATTTAAATGCCTTTTTAGGCATATCTTTATGTCTTACCATACTGTGAGGTTTTCCTATTAATTCTTCTAAAGTGTATTCTGCAATTTTACAAAAATCACTATTTGCAAAAAGGATATTTCCCTTTGCATCTGTTTCACTAACTAAAAATGCATAATCATCTAATACTGTTTCTTGTCCTGCTGCCATTAATTATCCCTTTTAGTTAAATTGTTTTGTTTTTGCATCTGCTACAAGCTCTTGAGCCATAATAGAAACTTCACTAGCAATTGTAGTGATTTGATTAGCTTCACTTGCATTCTCTTGAGTTACTCTATCAAGCATTGTTACTGTGTCATTTATTTGTTCAATTCCTGTCATTTGTTCTTTTGATCCTGAACTTACATCATGAATTAATTGAATAGTTTCTGAAATTTGTACATTAAGTGTTTGATAACCTTTTATCATTTCATCTGAAATATCTTTTCCAGAATTTGCCTTTGAATTTGCATCTTCAACTAATATTTTGATTTCTTTAGCAGCTTCAGCACTTCTACTTGCAAGGTTTCGCACTTCTGCAGCAACAACAGCAAATCCACGTCCAGCTTCTCCTGCAGTTGCAGCTTCTACAGCTGCATTTAAAGATAAGATATTTGTTTGAAAGGCAATT
>JAHIWE010000163.1 GCA_018816105.1 bacterium
GAGATAGGGGAATAAGAGAAAACTCTTAAGACTTATCAAATCATGCAGGAACAATAATCAGACTTAATCTTGATGGTTCAATTCCAAAGGATAATCCTTTTATCAATCAAAAAAATGCACTTCCACAGATTTATTCTTATGGTCATAGAAATCCACAGGGAGTTTTTTATGATAAAAAAAGTGAAAAACTATGGAGTATTGAACATGGTCCAAGAGGTGGAGATGAGATTAATTTGATTGAAAAGGGTAAAAATTATGGTTGGCCTATAATCTCTTATGGAAAAGAGTATTGGAATAATTTTGATGTCGGAGAATCAACACATAAAGAAGGAATGCAACAGCCTATTAAATATTATGTTCCATCTATTGCTCCTAGTTCGCTTATAGTTTATGATGGTGAATTATTTAAGAATTGGAAAGGTAATCTTTTTTCAGGTGCTTTAAAATTAATGCACTTAAATAGAATAGTTCTTGATAAAAACAATAATGTGATAAAAGAAGAGAGATTACTAGAAGAGTTAAACCAAAGAATAAGAAATGTTATTCAATCTTCTAATGGAAAGCTTTATATTTCCACTGATAGTGGAAATATTTATATGATTAGTTCAAAGCCTTAAGATAGATTATTTATAATCTATCTTTCTTTGACTTGCAAGTAAGGCACCACAAAGTTGATATAAAACACGTGAACCAACATTTGCATCCCAACCATCAACACTATCACCAACTTCACATAAGTCAAAACCTATGATATTTCTTCCACTTTTTACTACCATAAATATTAAGTGTTCTAACTCTCCATATCTTAAACCACCTGGTACGGGTGTTCCTGTATTTGGACAATTTAATGGTTCTAAGCCATCAATATCGATTGATAAATATACATTTTGAGGAAGTTGGTTGATATATGGAGTGTAAACTTCTTCTAAAGACTTACCACATGCTAATTGTTGTTGCATATCACTATCGTATAAACAAGCACCTTTTACACCATAAGCTTTTAATCTATTAGCTTCTTCACTAGAATAATCTCTAATTCCAAATTGAACTAAGTTAGAGATTTTTTTACATTCATTCATTGCATTATAAAAAATTGAAGCATGAGAGTATGTAAAACCTTCATAAGCCTTTCTTAGGTCATGATGAGCATCTACATGTAAAATCCCAAAAGATTCCTCTTGAGTATCGTTTAAAGCTTTAATAAGCCCTAATGGAGATGAGTGATCACCACCAACAACAGCTACAAACTTTCCTTTTTGGATTTGTTCAATTGATTTTTCATAAACTGAAGTATTTAATGTAATAGAAGCTTCATTTACAAACTTTAGAGCTTTTTTATTTGATTCTGCTTTTTCAAATGCTTCGATAACTTTTACCGCTTTTTTTCTAGCTTTATTACTTAGTTTTAATAAACTTTTATCAGTTTCAAGCATAGCAATACCAGCTCTGTAAGGTTTAATATAATGAAAAGTTTCAACGTCTAATTGGTGACTCGAAAGTCTCATAGCATCAGGAGCATTTGCAGTTCCTTCACCAAATGAAACAGTAGCTTCCCATGGAACAGGAATTAAAACTAAACAAGCTTCGCTTGGGTCAAGTCTTCCCCCAATAAAACCATCACCTTCTTGGGGAGGTAATCCTTGCTCTAATACTTTTATTTCTTCTTGTAAAGTTCTGTAAGACATATGAGTTTTCCTAATATTTGTATTTATTTTATTTTTGAATTATAGGATAAATATGGAAATAGTAAAATTAATCTTGAATAAAAAATTGTATCTACTTAATATTTTTATCAAAATATATTATTTATACCTAATAGGTACTCTAAATTCCATATCAAATTCATCATTTGGATCTAGATAATTATTTTTATAATACAAAACACTAGCTGAACTTTCAACTGCTTCAAATTCACTACTTGGAAGCCATTGATAATAGATTTTTTGGTATAAAGTTAAAGCATCTTCACATATACCTTGAAATCTTATTGTTGCATATAAACCGCCTTTGATACAACACAATCCAATATCACCTTTTGGTTCTATCTTTTTATTTTGTAAATCAACACAAGCGACATATCTATACTCTTCAATTGATGTAATATTTGGATTACTATGGTGAATTGCCATCATTGTTGGCTCTTTAATATTAAACTCTTTTTCTAAAAGAAATAAAAATTTTTGCCATCCATTTTTTATAGTTTTATCAAATCCCAGTTGTCTCATATATGCGATTTTTATTTCTGGTATTTTCTTAATTTCTATTTTTGAAAAGTCTACTTCTTTTTCTTTTAATTGGTATTTCGTTGGTTTATGATCTTTATATTTGCCATTTCTCCATTCATTTGGAGAACAATTATAAAGTTTTTTGAATTCATTGCTAAATGTTGAAGAAGATTTGAACCCACAATCATAAGCTATATTTGTAATCGTTGATTTTGGATTAAAAACAAGAAGATTTGCAGCACAATGAAGTCTTAAATCTTTTATATAAGTATTAACACTTTTACCAGTAATATCTTTAAATATTCTTTGAAAATGAAAAGCAGAGTAAGATGATATTTTAGCTAAGTCTTCAATAGTTAGTTTCATTGAAAGATATTTATAAATATGATATTGAACTTCATTGATTCTTTGTTTATGCTCATTGTTTGTTACTGTTTTTTTCATAAGTGATAATACCATTTTTTAAGTAGAAAATTATGAATTAGCAAGATAGTATAAATATAATAGCACGATTTGATAAATATATTCAAACATAATAAAAAGACAAAATCCTTTTTAAATTTTATAATTTAAAAAAGGAGTAAAAATGAGAACTTTATTTATATTATTCATTTTTGTAAGTTTATTATTTGCTTTAAAAGTAGAAAATAAAACAAAAGAAAAAGAGTTTAAAACAAAAGAGGATGTAAATCTTATCTTTTCATCGATAATACAAAAGTGAGAAAATAGTGTAAAATAATTCACTAAAAAATTAGTAGGAAAACTTATGCAAAAAACAGTGGGAATTTTCATATTTAATGATATTGAGGTTTTGGATTTTTGTGGCCCATTTGAGGTTTTAAGTGTTGCAAGAGTGGATGAATCAAAAAGATTGGACACGATTTCACCTTTTGATGTGAAACTAATAGCACAAACAAAAGAGCCAATAACAACAACTGGTAAGATGAAAGTTATTCCTGATTATGATTTTGAATCATGTCCAAAACTTGATATTTTAATAGTTCCTGGTGGAATGGGAACAAGAATTCCCACAGATGAAAATGAAATTAAAGAAGTTGAACGATGGAGAGAAGAATTAAAATATTACAAAGAACTTACTGACTATGTAATAGATAAATTTTGTGATGGAGTGAAACCTGACTTTAAATTTGGTCACTTTAGAAAAGTTGAAGGAGAAGAAAATGAAAAAAACCGAAATTTAAAGTTGGAGATATAGTA
>JAHIWE010000164.1 GCA_018816105.1 bacterium
AAATTTTTATGTTAGAAATGATAAAGTTCAAAATATTTCTAATAGGTTAAATGCCTTTGAAGTTTTAAATATTGAAATAATAAAAGCAGAAAATATCTCAAGAAAGTGTGATATTGAAATTTTATTATCACAAAAAGAGCAAAAACTTTACTCTTTGATGCAGTTATGTTCAACTGTAATAATAAAACAAAGAGATAAAAAGAGTTTTATTTCATTGGAACTTTTTGAATATTGTGGAAAAAACTTTATAAAAGAGGAAATAGACTCAAAAAATCAATTAATTTTTGGTTTTCAAAACTTTATAAATAGAAGCTTTGATGATTTTAAATTAATAGCTCAAGAAAAATCACTTCAAGTTTATTTTACATCAAATGTAACATTCAAAGATTTAAATGAAGAAGAAAAAAGATTAGCTTACTATTTAAGAAATCATATAGAAGAGTTTGTAACACTTTTTGAAAATCCTATTTCTCTTTTAGTTTTATACTATTATGTAAAAGATATAGTTTTAGATAAAAGAAGAAATATAAAAATTTTAGAGAAATTTATATGTGCAATTGAGCAAAAACAACAGTATGAACTAATAGATTTATATTGGTTTGATATTGCAGGCTTGATGTTTGATTCAAAAGATTTAAATACCTTTGAAAGCTCAAATAATTCATATTATAGAAAACTTTCAATTGATGCTTTAAATAAGTTGGTTTTTTTATTTGAAAGAAGTGGGCATTTTGAACAAGCGATTTTATTAACACAATATTTATATGAAATTAATCCAAATAAATATGCAGTAAATATCTGTTCTTTATATGAAAGAATGGGGCAGTTTGAAAAGGCTTATGAAAGTTTACCAAAAACCTTAAATATTGGGAAGAATGAAAAACCAAGTGATATTGAAGTTCGATATTATCAAAGAAAATCAGCTTGGATAATAATTTCTCAAAGAAATGAAGAATTGAAACAAGAAGGAATTGACTCTTTAAATACTCTTTCTAATTTACTGTTTTCCCATAATGAAGACAATAATCCCTTATGGTTGTGGCATTATTATAATATTAAAGCAAATCTTGAAGAATGGAATAAAAATTTAGAAGAAGCAATTAGAAATTATAAAAAATGCTTATCAATACCAACTTTAGGTGCTTTTGAATATGGTGGAACATTTGTAAATATGGCAATTACATATAGATGTAAATATATAAATCAAGAAATAAAAAAAGTAGCTACTATAAATAAATCTATAAAACTAGGAAGATTAGGTTTATTATTAAAACAATCAGTTGGAGATAGAGATGAAATGCCAGTTGTTTTACATAATTTAGCACTGAATATTTTATACAAGATTTCAAATACTTCAATTGATACTAGTTTATGTAATGAAGTTTTAGATTTAACACAAGAAGCATTACAAATTTTGGATAAAACAAAATCAATTAAACGATTAGGAATGGTTTTAATTGAAAATTATATAGTAAAAGATTTATTAAAAATAAGCAATAAAGATATTGCATTACGATTAGAAGTTCATTTATCAACACTTGGTCAAAGTGAGTTGAATGAGCTATTAAACATATACAAAGAGTTTAAAAAAACAAATAAAATAACAAGTATAGAATTTTTAGAAAAGATATTATAAATTATTAGAATAAAGAAGGAAAAATATGACTTATATAAAAAATAGCGTAAATTTAACAATCGGTACAATAGAAGAAAAAAGAGAAGAAATTAAAAAACAATTTTTACAAACTTATGAATTAGATGAGAAACTTTTTGATTTATTAAAAGAAAAAGATTTTATTTATGAACAACCAAATACTTTAAGACATCCATTGATTTTTTATTATGGACATACAGCTACTTTTTTTGTAAATAAATTAATATTAGCAAATATATTAAAAGAAAGAGTAAATGCTGAATATGAATCAATATTTGCAATTGGTGTTGATGAAATGTCTTGGGATGATTTAAATCATAAACACTATACATGGCCCACATATGAGCAAACAAAAGCTTATAGAGATGAAGTAAAACAAATCGTTTTAGATTTAATTGATACTTTAGAGTTTACAATTCCTATTAATTGGGATAGTTCTATGTGGATTATTTTAATGGGAATTGAACATGAAAATATTCATATTGAAACTTCATCTGTATTATTACGAGAGCTTGATATTAAGTTTCTAAAAGAAGATGAAATATTTACTTATATAAATGAAGGCTCTGAAACATATCCAAAAAATGAATTAGTAAAAGTAAAAGGTTCAACAGTTGTTTTAGAAAAAGATAGACAAAACCCTACTTATTATGGTTGGGATAATGAATTTTCATTTCATAAAGCCCTAATAAATGATTTTGAAGCATCAAAATATTTAGTTTCAAATGGAGAATTTTTAGAGTTTGTAAAAGATGGGTCTTATAATAAACCTGAATTATTTAGTGAAGAAGGAAAGGAATGGTTAGATTTTACTCAGGCAAAACATCCAACTTTTTGGATAAAAAAAGAGAATAAATATTTTTTAAGAGAAATAAATAGAGAAATACCACTTCCACTTAATTATCCAGTTGATATAAATATTTATGAAGCAGAAGCTTTTTGTAAATATAAATCACAAAAATTAGGTTTTGAAGTTAGACTTCCTAGTGAAGATGAATATTATGCTTTATATGAACATACAAAAGCAGCTCAAAAAGAGGGTAATATTGGACTTATTCAGTTTAATCAAAGTCCTGTTGATAAGTATGCTTTTGATGATTTTTACGATGTTCTTGGAAATGTATGGCAATGGAGTTTGACTCCAATTTATCCTTTTGATGATTTTATAACTCATCCTATTTATGATGATTTTACAACTCCTACTTTTGATGATAGACACGCTTTAATGAAAGGCGGATCTTTTATATCTTTAGGCAATGAGACTTTAAAAGAATCAAGATATGCTTTTAGAAAACACTTTTTTCAACATGCTGGTTTTAGATATGTTAAATCATCAAATGAATATAGAACAAAATTAAATGATAATGTTTATGAAACAGATGAATTAATTGCTCAATATTGTGAGTTCCATTATGGAAGTGAAAATTTTGGTGTAAAAAACTTCTGTGTAAACTCAGTTGAGTTATTAAAACCATATATTAAAAATATTAAGACAACAAAAGCTCTTGATTTAGGATGTTCTGTTGGACGATCTACATTTGAATTAGCAAAAGATTTTGATGAAGTTGTTGGAATTGATTTTTCTGCAAACTTTATAAATGTTGGAGTAAAACTAAAAACTTATGATAATTTAATCTATAAAGTAAAAAAAGAGGGTGAAATTTTTGAAGAAAAATCTGTTTCTCTTGATAGTTTAGAATTGGAAGAAATCAAAGACAAAGTTACTTTTATGCAAGGTGATGCTTGTAATTTAAAAGATATTTATAGTGGTTTTGATTTAATTTTTTGCTCAAACTTAATAGATAGATTATATTATCCTCAAAAATTCTTGGATGATATTCCAAGTAGAATAAATGATAATGGTTTATTGGTACTTTTAAGCCCTTATACATGGCTTGAAGATTATACACCTAAAGAGAATTGGCTTGGAGGTTATATCAAGGATAACAAGGAAGTATACACTTTAGATACATTAAAAGAAAATTTATCAGAGTTTGAACTTTTAGAAACTATTGATGTTCCATTTGTAATAAAAGAGACTTCAAGAAAATATCAACACACAATCTCTCAAATGAGTATTTGGAAGAAAAAAGCATAAAGCTTTTTTCTTTTAATCAAGGGGATAACAAGGTCTATCTTTGTTATCACAAATCCAATTTATCCATAATTTTTCATCACTACCTTCATTTAAAGTTACAAAATTTCTAACTCTTAAATACTTAGCTGAACCAATTGGTGTTAGCATTGAAGTTTCTATGGTTTTATCTTCATTTAAATACTCATTATTATCATTTGTGATTGCTTGAATACCTAACCATTCCACATAAGAAGGTGGTGTGTGAACTATTCCTGAAGAGACTACTTGATGAATTTTATTTTGATTTTTATGGTTGTTTATGACTCCTAAAGAGCCTACGTGAACATCACCTGAAAGAATTACTGTTCTTGTATTTTTTTTTGATTCTTTTTTTTTTTCAATATTCATAAATAAT
>JAHIWE010000165.1 GCA_018816105.1 bacterium
GAATCTTTTTTAGGAACATATCCAATTTCTTATGATGTGATTTCTACTCATAATAGAGAAGAAGATAAACTACAAGCAGAACCTGAAGTTGCATTGATTTGTGATTTTATATATGAAGATGGAAGAGTAATAGATATTATTCCTAGATATTTTTCTGCTTTTAATGATTGCTCCCTTAGAATTCAAGATGGAAATAAGTTAAGTACAAAGAAAAATTGGGGAATAAATACAAAAGGAATATCAACAGATTTTATAGAAATTGATAATTTTTCACAAAATGGAATTTTAAGTAAATATCATCTTTCATCTTTTATTAAAAGAGATGGGAAAATTCATAATTATGGAACAATCTCAGCTGTTAAATCATATTCATATTTTTTTACTCAATTAAAAGATTGGATGATTGATAAGTTTAATACACAAGAAGATTGTGGACCATTAGAAGAGTTAAGTCAATTTATGAAAAATGCTAAAGATGCAAAAGGTATGCTAATTGCTGCAGGTGCCACAGCTTATAGTGAATTTGGTAAGAGAAATTTTTTAAAAAAAGGTGATGAGCTTTTTATTTATGTGTATAATGCCCGAGTATATTCTCATCAAAATATTATTAATAATATTGATTCAAATACTAAATTACCTGAGTGCTCTAAGTTATATCAAGTAGTTACGTAATCTAATAAGAAGTATCTAAACAATATCATTTTGTTGTTGTTTTAGATAAAATAACTTAAACATTCTAAAAAAAGGTTCTCATGGAAAAGTATAATATTAAAAATAAAGTTTTGCTGATAGTGTTAATTGGTTTTATTTTATCTTTCTCAATCTTGGGATTTTTAAATACTAGCAATGCCTATACCTCAGAATATAAATTGGTAGAAGAAAAAAATCTAGAGATGGTAAATAAAACATCAGATTTTATTGATAATTATTTAAAATCTAAAATTATAATAGTTGAGTCTGTTGCTAAAGAATTAGCAAAAATTGATATAAATAATCAAAATAGTGAATTTTTATCTAAATTATCATTGGGTAGAGATGCAGGAGAATTTGCAGATTTATATTTAGGTTATGAAAAAGATGGAGCATTAATACTATCTACTGGAGAAATCTATGATTTAAAAAGTAAAAATTATGATGCAAGAAAAAGACCTTGGTATATGAAAGCAATTGAGCTAAATAAATCAGCTGTTTCAGAACCCTATACAGATGTTGTAACTGGTAAATTAATTATTTCAGTTGTAACGCCACTTGTTGTAAACGAAAAAATTGTTGGAGTTGTGGGTTCTGATATTTTTTTAGATACAGTTGTTGATACTATTTTAAATCTTAAAATCCATGAATCGGGATTTGCTTATTTATTAGATAAAGATAACAAAATCTTAATTCACAAAAACAAAGAGCTTTTAAATAAACAAAGTACAGCTTTTAAATCAATAGAAAAAAATACAGATTCTAGTTTTAATATTTTAGAAGTTGATGGTGTTAAAAAAATTGTTAGTTTTAGTAAAGTTCCTTTAACTAATTGGTATTTAGTAATTGAGTTAGATAATGATGCTGTGTTTAAAAAACTTAATGATAATGTTATTAGTGATATTATCACATATTTAGCACTTTTAGTTGTATTTATCTCTATATTATATTTTTCATTAACAAAAATGCTTCAACCTCTAAAAGTTTTAGAAAATGGTTTTAACGAATTTTTTAATTATTTAAAAGGTGAAACTAATAATGTTCAGAAACTTAATATAAATTCTCAAGATGAATTTGGGAAAATGGCAAATATTCTTGATAGAGAAATTGAATTAGTTTCTATAAATTTTGAAAATGATAAAAAATTAATTGAAAATGTAAAAACAGTGGTGAATAGAGTTAAAGAGGGGAAATTAGATAAATTTGTAAGTCAAGAAACAAATAATAAATCTTTAAATGAATTAAAAGAGATATTAAATGAGATGATTAGTCAAATTAGTAGTAATGTTCATGATAATATTAATGAGATAATTACAACTTTAGATTTATACTCAAAATCAAACTTCACTCAAACAATTAAAAATCCAAAAGGTGATATTGCAAGAGGATTAAATAATTTATGTTTAACAATTAATGATATGTTAAATGTAAATAAATCAACAGGTATTACTTTAGAAGAAAATTCTGTAAAGTTATCAAGTAATGTTAATATATTAAATAAATCTTCAAATAATACAGCCGCTGCATTAGAAGAAACAGCAGCAGCAATTGAGGAAATTACATCAACAGTTGCGAATAATAGTGAAAAAATTGCAACAATGTCTTCTTATTCAAATCAATTAACAACTTCAATTTTACAAGGTGAGCAACTTGCAAACTCAACTGTTATTTCAATGAATGAAATAAATGAGCAAACAAATGCAATTGCTGAAGCTATTACTATTATTGATCAAATTGCTTTCCAAACAAATATTCTTTCATTAAATGCAGCCGTTGAAGCTGCAACTGCTGGAGAAGCTGGACGTGGATTTGCAGTAGTTGCTGCTGAAGTGCGAAATCTAGCTTCAAGAAGTGCAGAAGCAGCACGTGAGATTAAAACTCTTGTAGAAAATGCAACTAATAAAGCTAATAATGGTAAAAAAATTGCCGATGATATGATAAGTGGCTATAAACAATTAAATGACAATATCTCAAAAACAACAAAAATTATTGAAGATATTTCTCAATCATCAAAAGAGCAAAGAACAAGTATTGAACAAATTAATGATGTTGTTAATGAATTAGATAAACAAACGCAGCAAAATGCTGTAGTAGCTAGTGAGACACAAACAATCGCTCAAGAAACTTCAATAATTGCTAAAAAAATATTAGAAGATGTAAATAATAAAGAGTTTAATTCATAGACTAGAGAGTTTCTCTAGTCTATATTTTATAAGCAGCTTTTGATTAATTTAATCCCTTGCTCAATTTGTTCAAAACTTGAGTGAGTGTAGTTAAATCTAATTTCTCCATTTGGAACTTTATCTATATAAAATTGATTTCCAGGAACATAAACAACTTTTTTCTCTATACATTTTTGAACTAATGCAAAAGAGTCAATTCCTTCAAAACTACCATATAAAAACATACCACCCTTTGGTTTTTCATATTTAAACTCAGGTAAATACTTATCTAATTGCTCACAAAAGAAGTTTGCTTTTTTTTCATAATCATCTCTAATATCTTGTAAATGTTTTTCATATTTTTCTTCATCTTTTAAATACTCATTTAAAATATATTGAGAAATACCACATGAGTGTAAATCAATGCTCTCTTTTATAATCATCAAGGATTTTAATAGTTCCTCATCAGCTCTAATCCAACCAATTCTAAGACTTGGAACTAATGTTTTAGAAAAAGATCCTAAATGAAATGAATTTTTTGGAATTTTTACACTAATACTTACATTTTTTTTATCAAAAAATAGTTCACTATATGGACTATCTTCTATTAAAATTCCATTTTCTTCACTTACAATTCTTGCTATTTGCTCTCTTTTTTCATCACAATATGTTCTAGCAGATGGATTTTGAAAATCTGGAATTAAATATGCTAATTTTGTCTCTTTAAAACTCTCTTTGAATTTTTCAATATCAACTCCATTATTTTCAAGTTTTACACCTTTCATATTGAGATGATTTAATCTAAAAATATTCATAGCTCCCAAATATGAAGGCTCTTCAATAGTAATATCTTTACTCTCAAAATATTTAGCAAGAATATACATACCTTGTTGGCTTCCTGTTGTAATTAGAATATTGTTTTTATTTGTAGGGAAACCTTCTTTTGTATATCTAAGAGCTATTTTTTCTCTTAGATCTGCTATTCCATTACTAACACCATATTGAAATACTTTTGGATTATCAAATATTTTCATGCTTGCTGTTTTTATATCTTCAATTGGAAATAGTTTTTCACTTGGAAGTCCACCTGCAAATGAAATAGTATGTTCATCAATTGACTCAAGTATTTCTCTAATAAATGATCTTTTCATTGTGTATCTCCTTTTTTTCATAAGAATACAAGAAAACAGTTTTAAATACTTTAATAAAAATGCTTTAATTATTATCTATTATTGCTAATTTTATCTACATTATTTGCTATAATTTAATTATGAAAAAATCTACCCATGAAAAAAGAGCGAAAATTGCAAATGATGTGATGAATTATATTTATAAATATATTGATACTGATATAAATATTGATGATTTAAGTATTGAATTAAAAGTTAGTAAATTTCATCTTCATAGAATTTTCAAAGATGAGTTTGGAAAAAATATCTATGAAAGTATAAAATCAATAAGACTTGAAAAAGCCGCAAATCTTTTGATTACAAATAAATACTCTACTATTACAAATATTGCAAATATGACAGGATATAGCTCGCAAACATCTTTTTTAAGAGCATTTAAAGAGCGATTTTTAATGACTCCAAAAATGTGGAAAAGTGGTGGATATAAAGAATACTCAAATAAAATAGTTGAGCAAATAGTAAATAGTGATGAAAATATCAATTTTTTAAAAATAGAACCAAGTATTGTAAAAATGCCAGAAATAAAAGCTTATTATATAAGACATCAAGGTTATGATAAAAGTATAAAAAAAACATGGCAAAAACTTCAAACTTGGATATATACAAATGATATAAAAGAGTATAAACAGCTCGCTCTTCACCATGATAATCCAATTATCACTCCACTTGAGCAGTGTCAATATATAGCTTTAGTAACCCTTGAAAATAAAGATGAAAATTTAGAAAACCTTTCCTTACCAACACTAACTATACCAAAAGGAATTTATGCAAAATTTTCTTTAAGTGGAAAGTATGGAGATGTAATAAAACTTATTCAATGGGTTTATCATACATGGTTAATAGAAAGTGGATATGAAACTACACCAAACCCTTCATATACTATTTATCATAAAAATCATTTTTTAAGTAGTGATGAAGAGTTTATATTGGATTATTATTTACCTATAAAGTATGTTTAATTCTTTTTTTGAATTTTAACTCAGCAATTAAAGTAGCAAGTATGATTAATATAGCTCCTATTAATTGGATTGAAGATAATACTTCACCAACTGCAAGATAAGCATAAATAGCAGCACTAACCGGCTCCATTGTAAATATAATCGCAGTTTTTGCAGCTGTTGTAAATTGTTGCATATATGTTTGAATTAAAAAAGCATAAACAGTGGCAAAAACAGCAGTAATTAAAACAGCTTTAAAAAAAGCATAATCGTAGTTTAGATTAAATGTAACATCATCTAAAGTAAGAGAAAAGGCTAAAGACAAAATACTCACAGTAATTAATTGAAATAAAACTAATAAATATACATTTACTTCTTTTGAAAATTTACCTGTAAATATAATCTGTAAAGCAAATAATAGTGCACAAATCAAAGTTAAAAATTCACCAGCACCAATAGTTAAAGCCCCAGACATAGTAAGAAGATATAGTCCAATAACAGCTACAATGGTTGCTATGAATACTTTTTTTGATATGTGGTCTTTAAAAATTAAATAACCTAAAAATGGAACGCAAATAACGTTTAATCCTGTAATAAAAGCAACAATAGAACTTTTTGTATATAAAAGTCCAAAGGTTTGTGTGGCAAAGGCTGAAAATAGGAATGTTCCTAAAATTACACCATATAAAACAGTTTTTTTATTAATTTCATTTAAATATCTATAAGCAATAAAAAACATTAAAACAGATGCCAGTGCAAATCTAAAAAATAAAAAAGCATAAACAGGTGTTGTATTAATAGCATCTTGAACCATTAAAAATGTAACACCCCATGCGATAGCCACAGATAATAGCAGTAAATCTGCTCTTAATTCATATAATTTCGATTTCAAAATCTTCCTTTAAAAATAAAAATGTGGATTATATCATATTTCTTAATACAAGTGGTTATATATAAATTGTATATAAATTATGTCATTATGATATAAAAAATTAAAGAAAACTTTAGTATGATTAATCTTTAACTAATAAAAAAGAGTATTGATGACTGATAATATAATTTCAATGACTAAAATAAATAAATTTTATGACGATTTTCATGTTTTAAAAGATATTGATTTTAGTGTAAAAAAAGGTGAAATAGTAGTAGTTTGTGGACCAAGTGGTTCAGGTAAATCTACACTTATTCGATGTATAAATGGACTTGAAGATATAGATGATGGTGATATTATTGTTGATAATATAGATATTCATGCTAGTAAAAAAAATCTTCAAGCAATTAGAAGCGAAGTTGGTATGGTATTTCAGCATTTTAACCTTTTCCCTCATTTAACTATTTTAGAGAATATTACAATTGCACCTACACTCGTAAAAAATATGAATAAAAAAGAGGTTAAGCAAATAGCAATGTCTTTACTTGAAAAAGTAAAACTAGCAGATAAAGCAAACTCTTATCCAGCTGATTTAAGTGGTGGTCAAAAACAAAGGGTTGCAATTGCAAGATCACTAGCGATGAAGCCAAAAATCATACTTTTTGATGAACCAACATCAGCCCTTGACCCTGAAACTATTGGAGATGTACTTTCAGTTATGAAAGATTTAGCCCATGAAAACTTTACAATAGTTTGTGTAACCCATGAAATGGGATTCGCAAAAGAAGTTGGACATAGAATTGTGTTTATGGATCATGGTGTAATTATTGAAGAGAATACTCCTGCTGAGTTTTTTAATAATCCAAAAAGCCAAAGAGCAAGAAAATTTCTAAATGAAATTTTGACACATTAATTTAAGAATTTAATTTAAAA
>JAHIWE010000166.1 GCA_018816105.1 bacterium
CCGAAATTATTATCATACGATAATAAGATTCACCATTGCCAATTATAATGCTATAGTATATTTAGATAATATAAGAATAAGAGATAATGTTGGAGTCGTACTCGATGAACGATTTAATGTGAAAGATTATGGAGAATGGGAATTTGACAGGATAGTTAGGAAATATGGTTGGTTTTTTAATCCCAAGTATGATCCAACATACTTTAATCATGAGTATTTGATAGATTAAGGGGGTGTAGTTAAATGGTATAATATGGCTCTCCAAAAGCTGAGTCGGGGGTTCGATTCCCTCCGCTCCTGTTTTAACCATGAGTATTTAACATAAAAAAAAATGACTCAAGTCGTTTGGAAAGATTTAGCAAAAGATGTTGGAGATTTAATTAAAATATCAGAGGAAATTGACGCAGATATTAGTGTCCATAATGAAGATCCAAGTGCACACGGACAAACGGGAGAAGCGATTTTTTCGCATAGAGGAAATGCAACTCTAGATCATATTAATGAATCGGTTATCAATGCAAAAATAAAATATATTGTCAGGGGATTTAATGCTGTAGTCGATGCAAATTTAAGTGAAGATACAGAGGGACAATATCAAGATATACAAGAAGCTATTAATTATGTTCATAGTCTGGGGGGTGGAAAAATATTAGTAAGAACAGGTACATATTATTATACCGCTAGAGACCTTGTGCTTTATTCAAACATTGATTTAATAGGTGAGGATGATGACAATTGTATAATTGACTTTGGCAATAGTGCTTATTCTTGCATCGCTGTTGGAACTGCCGGAACACATTTAACAAATATAAATATTTCAGGGTTGCAATTTTATCGGTGCGGCGATACTACTAATGGAGCTTTGAAATTTGATTATGTCGATAATTCAAGTATCGTCGGCAATGTTTTTGAAAGTAATTTAAATGCAGCCGGTGATAATGGTTTATCTATAAAAATATTAAATTCAACGCATATTAAAATAAGGGATAATAGAATTTTAAATGGCCATTATGATATAGATCAATCTAATGTAAATTATTTTTACATAGAAAATAATTATTTTTACAGTACTAATAGCATCTCAATTACATGTACGAGCCTAAATAATGCAGTAATAAATAAAAATTATTTTAATGCAGTAAATAATGCTATATATGCAGAGGAAAATTTGCACAATTCAATTATAGACGGAAATATAATCATAGACTGTGAAAGCAACGGAATCGGAATCACAACATCGACAAAAAATAGAATAGTAAATAATTATATTGAAGGGACAACGGATTCATTGAGGGGAATAGATATTGAAGACTGTAATAATGAAATTATATCAAATAATCATATTATTGATTTTGATGATGACGGAATAGAAATCACAACAAGTGATGAAAATATAGTAAATGGAAATGTTATTAATGGAAATGGTGCATATGGCATTGATATCACAAACGCACAATCTGACAATAATATTGTTACATCAAATATAATAAAAAATAATACTAGCGGCTCAATTAATGACACTGGAACTGGAACTATTTCAGCAAATAATCAAACATAAAAATATGGCAAAAGTAATCGGACCATGCTTTGGATTAGACGCAAGGGGAACGCTTGGAAAGTCAATAGTCTTTTCAATAAAAAGGGGAGTAAACTATACAAGGCAAGTCACAAGACCAAAAGATAAAAAATCAGATTCTCAATTGCAAAATAGAGCGGCATTTATGGATGGTGTTTCGAAATGGCGATTTGCTACGGATTTAATTACAATATATGCAAAGGAGAACTGGTGCTATTATGCAGCAGGAACATCAGAATCAGGATATAATAGATTTATGCGATATTATTTAAAAGCAAATTATGACTCCACAACAAAAGAAAAAATCACCCCCCAAGTCATCCCAGAACCTCAATAATATAGAACCGCAATTTTTAAAAGTTTACGAACGAGAAGACTGCCAGAAGTGCCATGTGCCGATAACGAAAAGAAGAATAAAAAACTGTATGAAAAGGCGATTTTTTCCGGTGTGCATAAAGTGTGAAAAAAAGATTGTGCCGATGATAATTAAAGCACAAGAAAAGCTGGCAAAAATACAGCAATTA
>JAHIWE010000167.1 GCA_018816105.1 bacterium
AAATATAGATTAGATTTTGTTAGTGAAAACTATGATTATGATGATATTTCAACAATAAGTAATCCTTATCTTTCTCAAGATTATGTTTCAAGTTCAATTACTCCTTATTTAAATTTTGATAATACAGATGATTATTATATGCCAAGAGAAGGTGTAAAAATTGGAACATCTCTTGAATACGCTGGAGTTGGTGGAGATTCAAAATATTTAAAATCTAGTTCTTATGCGAAATACTTCTATTCTTTAGAAGATTTAACAGAGCTTGACTGGGTTTTAAGATTAAAAACTCAAATGAAAATTTTAGTGGATAATGGTCAAATTAATCAAGGAGATTCTTTATATCTTGGTGGTGCTAAAACTTTAAGAGGATACAAATCTTATGCTTTCCCTCAAAATGAATCAGGTGAAATCACTAATCCTTATAAAAACATGTGGGCAAACTCTATTGAAATGAGTTTCCCATTAATTCCTGCTGCAAAAATGAGATGGGGAATATTTTATGACTACGGTATGATCGGGGAAGACTCATTCTCTGATATTGAAAGATCTGGAGCTGGAGCTTTACTTGAATGGATTTCTCCTATGGGACCTTTACAGTTAATTTTCTCAAGAGCACTTGATGCAGAAGCTGGTGATGATACATCATCATTTGAATTCTCATTAGGTTCTAGTTTCTAGTGGTATAAAAAAATGACTAAAAAAATTGACGTAGATTTAAAAAAAAGATTAACAAATGAAGATGCATTACACTTAATAAAAAATGCATCTTTATTAGATCTTGGGAAAATGGCAAGTGCTAAAAAAGCTGAACTTCATCCTGATAGAACAACATCTTTTATAGTTGATAGAAATATTAATTATACAAATGTTTGTTGGGTTGATTGTAAGTTTTGTGCTTTTTATAGACATGGACGAGATGAAGACTCATATGTATTAAAATTTGATGAAATTGATCAAAAGATTGATGAACTTTTAGAAATTGGTGGAACTCAAATTCTTTTTCAAGGTGGAGTTCATCCAAAACTTAAAATTGATTATTATGAAGAATTAGTTGAACATATTCATACTAAATATCCACAAATTACAATTCATGGATTTTCTGCAATTGAAATTAAATATATTGCAAAAGTATCAAAAATAGAAATTATAGAAGTCTTAAAAAGACTTCAAATAAAAGGTCTAAGTTCAATTCCAGGAGCTGGAGCTGAAATTTTAAGTGATAGAGTAAGAGATATAATTGCTCCTAATAAAATGGATAGTTTAGAGTGGATTGAGGTTCATGAATTAGCACACTCTATTGGCATGAAAACCACTGCAACTATGATGTTTGGAACAGTTGAAACTGATGAAGAGATTATTGAGCATTGGGAATTACTTAGAAACCTTCAAGATAAAACAGGTGGATTTAGAGCCTTTATCATGTGGTCTTTTCAAGGATCTAATACTCAATTAAAAGCTGAAATCCCAGATATTAAACCTCAATCTTCAAATAGATATTTAAGATTATTAGCAGTTTCAAGACTTTATTTGGATAATTTTATGAATATGCAAAGTTCTTGGGTAACTCAAGGTTCTTACATTGGTCAATTAGCACTTAATTTTGGTGCAAATGATCTTGGAAGTACAATGATGGAAGAAAACGTTGTAAAAGCAGCAGGTGCTGCAAATAGAATGAATCAAGAAGAGATGATTAGACTTATAAAAGATATAGGTGAAAACCCAGCTAAAAGAAATACAGCTTATGAGATTTTAGAAAGGTTCTAATTTGTTTAAAATTAAATATAATTTTTTATTCATATTAGCAATAATACAAGGGAGTTTAATGGGTGCTACTATAAAGCATATAGACGTAAAAGGTGTACAAATACCTGTAATTTTTGAAGAACAAAAATCTTTGCCGATTTTAAATTTACAATTAGTTTTTCAAAATTCGGGATATATTCAAGATAATGATAACAGTGGATTAGCAAATCTATCTTCAAAACTTCTAAATGAAGGAACAAAAAAACTTGGGGCTACTGCATTTGCTCAAGAATTAGAAGAAAATGCTATTTCTTTAACTACTTCAAATGGATTCGAAACTTTTGTTATTGAATTATCAAATTTAAAGGAACAATCAAAAAAAGGTGTTGAGCTTTTAACTTCTCTTTTAAAGTCTCCTAATTTTACACAAGATACTTTAGAGAAATTAAAAACGCTTCAAGTGGGTTCTTTAAAAAGAAAAGAGAATGACTTTGATTATGTTTCACAAAATCTATTAAAATCTATTCTTTTTAAGGGTACTGCACTTGAAAATCCATCTTCTGGTTCAATTGAATCAATTTCAAAAATTCAATTAAAAGATATTGAACAATTTGTATCTAAAACAATTAATTTAAATAATTTAATTATAGTTGCTGGTGGAGATTTTGATATAAAAGAGTTTGAAGAGTTATTGAACCCATTTTTAACAACATTAGAAGTTGGTGAAAAAAATGAATCTAAAGAAATCAAATTTACTTCTAAAAAAGAAGAAAAAACTTTAATCAAAGATACACAACAAGCATATATTTATTTTGGAAGCTCATTTAATATTGATTCGCAAGATGAAGAGAATTATAAAGCAAAAGTTGCATCATTTATTTTAGGTGGTTCAGGTTTTGGTTCAAGACTTATGGAAGAAATAAGAGTAAAAAGAGGATTAGCATATAGTGCTTATGGTTCTATTTCTGTAAATAAATCTCACTCATACTTCAACGGTTATTTACAAACAAAAAATGAAAGTGCAGCTGAAGCACAAAAACTTGTAAGTCAGCTTGTATCACAATTTGTAGAAAATGGTGTTACACAAGAAGAATTAACTGCTGCTAAAAACTTTTTAACAGGAAGTGAACCTTTAAGAAGTGAAACATTATCTCAAAGATTAAATAGAGCGTTTCTTTTATACTATAGAGGATTAGCTCAAGATTACTCACAAAAAGAGTTAGAAAAAATTCAAAACTTAAAATTAGAAGATTTAAATTCTTATATAAAATCTCATAATGAGATAAATAATTTAACATTTGCAATAGTAAGGAAATAAATTTGTTAAGATTTGCCCCAAGTCCAATAGAAGATATGAATATTGGTAACCTAAGGGTTGCTATTTTTAATTATATTGTATCAAAACAATTAAATGAAGATTTAGTTATTAGAATAGAAGATATTGATATGGAAAAAAATATTGAAGGAAAAGATAAAGAGATTATAGAAATCTTAAATCTTTTTTCAATAGAGTATAAAAGTATTGCACATCAAAGTGATTCATTAAAATATCATCAGAAAATTGCACTTCAACTAATGAGTCAGAAAAAAGCATTTGCTTGTTTTTGTTCTGATGATAAATTAGAAGAATTAAAACAAGAAGCACAAGCAAAAGGAAATTTTTTTGCTTATGATGGATTTTGCGAAACTTTATCAGATGAAACTGTTTTAAATACAAATGCACCATTTACAGTTAGAATTAAAAAACCAGATGAAAATATTAAATTTACTGACTTATTAAAAGGTAAATTTGATTATGCTCCTTTAGAAGTAGATTCATTTGTGATTTTAAATCAAGGTAAAAAACCAACTTATAACTATGCGTGCGCGATTGATGATATGATAATGGATATTTCTATGGTAATTAGAAATGAGAATCATATTTTAAATACAGCAAAGCAAATACATGTTAGAAACTCTTTAGGTTATACAAAAGAGATAAAATATGTTCATCTTCCAAGTATTTCAAATGAGACAATTTCTGTAAAATCTCTAATTGATGAAGGTTTTTTACCAAGTGCAATTGCTAATTATTTAGTTCTTTTAGGAAATGAAACGCCAACAGAAGTTTTTACACTTGAAGAAGCAATTTCTTGGTTTAATATAGAAAATATTTCAAAAACTCCTGTATCCTTTGATGTGGATAAATTAAGACTTATTAATAAAAAACATTTAGAAACTATTGATGATATGAGGCTTTCAAAGATTTTAGGTTTTGCAGATAGTGATATTGGAAAACTTGGAAAAATATTTTTAGAAGAAGTTAGTACTATAAAAGAAATAAAAGAAAAAATTGCTTTAATTTTCTCTTCAAAAACAACATGTAAAGGTTTTGAAGAAGAGTTTACAAAAGTAAAAGAGTGTTTACAAAAAGCACCATTTTTTGATAATTTTGAAGAATTAAAAATATATATTGAAAAAGAAACAAATTTAAAAGATAAAAATTCGTTTGAACCTTTAAAATATATTTTAACAGGTACAAATACTGGGCCTAATATCTCAAATATTTATGCTTTAATTAAAAATTATTTAGGAGAAATTGTAAGATGATAGATGCCTTATTAAGTTCTGTTTTAACAGTAGTTTTAAGTGTTATATTTTTATATAAATGGGTTATTATTATCTCAGCTATTTTAACATGGGTTAAACCAGATCCATATAATCCCATAGTTCAAATGTTGTATAGATTAACAGAACCTGCTTATGCATTGGTGAGAAAATATATACCTACAGTATTTGGTGGGATGGATTTAGCTCCAATTATTTTGATTTTTGCTTTAATATTCTTAGAAACATTCTTAAAAAATCTGTTTTTCTAAAATATGAAAAAAATAATACTTAGTCTAAGTGCTACTTTTTTATTTAATTTATCTGTAAGTGCTAATATAGAGCCTTCTACAGATTTTTTACAAAAAGATTTTAAAGTAACACTTAATTGGCTAGAACAAAAACCAAAATCTTATGCGAAAGATTTTTTCATAATTCAATATCTAGAACAAGAAAATCTAAGTTTTGAAAATGCAAAAATTGCCTATGAAATGGGTAACGGAAGAAATGCAACATTAAAAAAACTCTTCAATAAAAAATTTAAAACTTCAGCACCTATTGATCTTAAATGTTATAGAGCAAGTATTGAGGAGTTAAAAAAAGAAGATTCAAAATGTATAGCATTAGGATTATCTCTTCCTGAAGCTACAAAACTTTCAAAAGATGATTTAAACTTTTTCATAAGTAGATTAGATCCTTACCCTACTTTAAAAAATGATTTACAAATAATTGCTTCATCTGATCCTTTTAATGCTTTAATTAATTCAGATACGAATAGATTTTATAGACTATTTTTTGATTTAGGAAGTGATTATAGAATCAAGTTTTTAAATAAATTTATGACTCCAGAATTTATAGAAAAACTTTCAAAAGAGAGTGAATTTGAAAGATTTCTAAGATATGTAATTCATGATAATAATTTAAAAAACATCCAAAAGTCTCTAATATCATTAAAAGACAATAAACAATTAGCTCCACATATAATTTTTTCACTTGGAATAAATGCTGTAAATAATAATAGTGATGATAATGCTTATATGTTCTTTTATAATGCTTTTAATAAATCATATTTAAAAGTTGATAAAGATAAATCTTTATTTTGGATGTATTTAGTAACACAAAATACATCATTTTTGCAAGAACTTACAAAAAGCTGGGATAATAGCATTTATACTTTATATGCAAAAGAGCTGTTTGATGTAAATATCGATAACATCGTATATAACATAGATCTAAAAAATGAAAAAACTTCTTTTGATGTGTATGATGCATTTAAATGGATGGATGTTGTAGAAGATACTAAAAAGAATTTAGATGATGCTAAGTTAGCAAAGTATTACAATCTTTTTAGTGATGAAAGCACTTTATCTCATTATGCTTTTGTTTTACAAAGATATAATAAGTATAAAATTCAATACTTTATTACACCATATAAAGATGAAATAAAAGATTTAGATGTTAACAAACAAGTTTTAATCTACTCATTAGCAAGACAAGAAAGCCAATTTATTCCTTCTGC
>JAHIWE010000168.1 GCA_018816105.1 bacterium
AAAATTAAATAAAAAAATTGTTCATTATCAAAGGATTAAGTAATATGGAAAAAGTTGTAATTATTGGTGGTGGGTATGCAGGAATATATGCATTACAAGAATTAGTTAAAAACAGAAACATTAAAATCACCCTAATAGATAAGCATACTTTTCATAATTTACAGCCGGAAGTTTATGATTTAATTGCAAATAAATCAAATATTGCAGATGTTACTATTGATTTAACTACATTATGTATGGGATTAAATCATCCATATTTAGAGTATAAAAATCTTAAAGTTAGAAAGATAGATAAAGAAACAAAAAAAATATATACAGAAGAGCAAGAAATTGTAGAGTTTGATTATTTAGTAATGGCAGCAGGAACAAGAACTTTTTTCCCTCCACAAATTCCAGGACTTAATCATGCTCATGATATAAAAAAGCTTCATTGGGCAATGTTTTTTAAACAAAGTTTTGAAAATCAACTTTTCAAAAAAATTCAATTTGAAGCAAAGCAGTGTGACGATACACATATAGTTGTAGTTGGAGCTGGTTTATCAGGAGTTGAAATTGCTGCTGAAATGGCATACAATTCAAAAATGTTCTTCAAAAGAGGAAATTTCTCTTGTGATAATCTAAAAATCTCACTTGTTAGTAGTTCAGATACAATTCTACCAGGACTTACTCCTCAACTTATAAGTATGTCACATGAAAGATTGAAATCTTTAGGTATTAATGTAATTACAAATACAAAACTACAAAAATGTAATGAAGATCATTTAGAGTTATCAAATGGAACAAAAATCTACCATTCATTCATTATCTTCACAGGAGGTATTGAAGCTTCACCTATTACTTCACAATTAGATGTTGATAAAAATGGCAGAGGTCAAATTTTAGTAAATGAATATCTTCAAACAAATAAATATCCAAATATTTTTGCTATTGGAGATATCGCTGAAATCAAAAACAAAAAAGGCGAAATAATGCCTCCAAATGTTACAGTTGCCCGAATTAGTGGTACTAGCGCTGGTAAAAATATTTTAAGTATGATAAAAAACAAAAAAATGACAGCATGTGATCCAAAACTAGAAGGTATTTTAATTGCTCTTGGTGGGAAATATGCAGCTGGAAACTTATATGGACTATTACATGTGCAAGGAAGAATTGCATATGAAATCAAAAAATATGTATTTAGTTCATATAGAAAACCTCTATTAAAACTAATCAAAGCTGGTTATAAAAAACTTAAGAAGCTGTAACTTCCCAAAAGAGACCAGTGTTTTACTAGTCTCTTTTAATTTTTATTAAAATCTCATTCTCTTTATCTCTATGTATTATCTCTTTTTCATTTCTTTCAAACAACTCTTTTAAAAAATTATCAGGATATGTTGAAGATAGATTTTCTTTATTAAATGTTTTTAAATCTTGACATTTAAAAGTACTTCTACAAACTTTATCTTCATAAATTTTCATATCTAAAATAGCAGTTCCTGCTGTGAAAATCTGAACTTGTGTGTAATCTTTGAATTTGTAAATAAACCCTTTATCATAAAACTTCATTTGGGGTGTTTTAATTAAAATTGTTGCACTTGATGAATTTTGCGGTGCTATCTGTTTTGTTGCACATCCTACAAATAAAAATGTAAAAACTATTAAAATGAATAAATTTTTGATGACTAATCCTTTGTTTTGAAAACTTTTACTATAATTATATCAAATTATATAATTAAAGGCTTTTTTTGTTAGTTCATATTTGTTGCGCAGTTGATAGTCACTATTTTTTAGAAAGAATACAAGAAGAATTTCCAAGTGAAGAGTTAGTAGGTTATTTTTATGACCCTAACATTCACCCATATAGTGAATATAGATTAAGATATTTAGACGTTGAATACTCATGTAAGAAATTGGGTATTCCTTTGATTGAAGGTGCTTACAACCTAGAAGAGTGGTTGAAAAAAGTTAAAGGTATGGAGCATTTACCTGAAAAAGGTGATAGATGTACAGTTTGTTATGATGATAGACTCGATACAACAGTTCAAAAAGCACAAGAGTTAGGTCATGATAAATTTACTACAACTCTTTTGATTTCTCCAAAAAAATCACAAGAAAAACTTGAAAAGATTGGTAATAATTTATCTTCATTAACAGGGTTAGAGTTTATATATAGAGACTATAAAGCTGGAAATGGAGCTGAAATTCAAGGTAAAAAAGTAAAAGAAAATTCGCTTTATAGACAAAACTATTGTGGTTGTTTATTTGGTCTTAGTGCTCAAAGAGAGGCTCAAGATAAGATTATGGATGAGATGTTTAACCCTATTTCAAACCAAATTTTACCTGAGTCTATTGAAGAGCGACTTGAGCTTTATAAAAGAAGAAATCAATTAGAAGAGCAAGGTGCAAACTATAAAATCATTAAACAAAGATTTTTAAATTATAGACTTATGAGTGCAAAAGTAATTCTTGCAAAACAAATTGTTCCTTCGTATATTTTATGTTATTCAACAATAAACAGAAATAAAACAAACGGAAGAATTGAGTACGAAAAAGATGGAATTAATTATCTAAATAGAGATGAAGTAAAAATTATTGATATTACAACTTTTAATTTGTTTGCAGATACTTCATATAAAAATGTAAAAGAGCTTATGTACAATCCACTAGAATTTAAAAAAGAATTAGAGATTAGAAATACTATTTTAAAAAGTGCTTATGATTTAAGTGCAATAGTCGTTCTTGATGAAATCAAAGATGAGAAGTATGAAATTGAAATAAATGCTGAGACTTACGAAGATATAAAAGAAGAGATTATATGAAACTTTTAGTTTGTGCCATGGAGGCTTCATCGAATGTTCATTTAAAAGAGTTAAAAAAATATTTAAATGATGATGTTAAACTCTATGGAGTATTTGATAAGGAGCTTGGAAATCCTCTTTATGATTTAACTGCATTAGCAATTATGGGAATTGTTGATGCTTTAAAAAAACTAAGATTCTTTTTTAAATTAAGGGATGAATTAGTAAAGCTTGCATCTTCTTGTGATAAAGTTTTACTAATGGATAGCTCAGGATTTAATCTTCCTCTTGCAAAAAAACTAAAAGAAACT
This sequence comes from bacterium, assembly GCA_018816105.1. Lineage (GTDB taxonomy): Bacteria > Campylobacterota > Campylobacteria > Campylobacterales > Arcobacteraceae > Aliarcobacter. Next base: position 3,089 of record JAHIWE010000168.1, read on the forward strand.
TATCCAAATAAAGAAATTATTTATTATATCTTGCCTCAAGCTTGGGCTTGGAAAAAAGGAAGAGTTGCAAAATTGGAAAAGTATTGTTCTAAACTTTGCTCAATTATTCCTTTTGAAGGTGAAATGTACAGTGATAAAAATAAAATCACTTATGTAGGACATCCACTTTTAGATGAAATACACGATTTTAAAGAAGAGATATCAAATACTAATAAAATTGCATTTATGCCAGGAAGCAGAAAAACAGAAATTACAAATCTTATGCCAATTTTCAAAGAATTGATTAAAAAAATCCCTAATAAAGAGTATATTTTAATAATTCCTGCAAAATTTGATGATGAGTATATTAAAAAAATCTACGGTGATATTTCAGATTTTACAATCTCAAAAAACACTCATAAAACACTCAAAGAGTGTGAATATGCATTTATTTGTTCAGGAACTGCAACTTTAGAAGCAGCATTAATTGGAATTCCTTTTACACTTTCATATATTGCTAAAAAGTTTGATTATTTCATTGGAAGAATGTTTGTAAAATTAAATTATGTGGGATTGGCAAATATATTTTTTGAAAAAATGGGAAAAACTGCTTTACATAGTGAATTTATACAAGAAACAGTTACCTTGGATAATTTACTAAATGATTACCTGAATATGGATAAAAAATTATTTTTTGAAAATTCAAGATTATTAAGAGATTATCTAAAAAATGGAAGTTCACAAAATGTAGCGAAGATAATTCAAAACTAATTTTTTTTTAGATATAATAATTGCCATTCAATAAAAAAATCAGGATATTATATGTTAGATATTATGCAAATTCAAGAAATTATTCCTCACAGATACCCAATGTTACTTGTGGATAGAATTACAGATATGGAATTAAAAAAATCAATTAAAGGTTTTAAAAATATCTCTATTTCAGAACCAGCGTTCCAAGGACATTTCCCAGGTCATCCAATTTATCCAGGTGTACTTATTTTAGAAGGTATGGCTCAATGTGGTGGTGTTCTAGCTCTTAAAAGTTCAGACTTAACAGATGAAGAAATGAAAAATAAAGTAATTTATTTCATGAGTATTGATAAAGCTAAATTTAGAAACCCTGTACGTCCAGGAGATAGATTAGATTACGAATTAGAAGTTGTAAGAATGAAAAGTTCATTAATGACTCTAATTGGGAAAGCTTATGTTGATGGAAAATTAACAGCAGAAGCAGAATTAAAAGCTATGATAGTTGACAAATAACAAGGCAAATAAATGAACAATATTCATAAAACAGCAATAATTGAAGATGGTGCACAACTAGGTGATAATATCACTGTTGGTGCATTTACAATTATTGGTAAAGATGTAAAAATTGGTGATGGAACTATTATTGATTCACATACACTAATTGAAGGGAAAACTACAATTGGAAAAAACAATCATATTTTTTCACATGCATCAATTGGTACAATTCCTCAAGATTTAAAATTTAATGGTGAAGATGTAGAACTAATTATTGGTGATAACAATAAAATTAGAGAATACACACTATTTAATCCAGGAACAATCGGTGGTGGTTCTGTTACAAAAATTGGAAACAATAATCTATTTATGGGATACACACACGTAGCTCATGATGTTATTATTGGTGACCATTGTATTTTTGCAAATGGAGCAACACTTGCAGGTCATGTAGAGTGTGATGATTATGTAGTTGTTGGTGGATTAACTCCTGTTCATCAATTTTGTAAACTAGGAACTCAAGTAATGGTTGGTGGTGCATCAGCTGTTGCTCAAGATATTCCTCCTTTTTGTTTAGCAGAAGGGAATAAAGCAGTTTTAAGAGGTCTTAACTTAACAGGATTAAGAAGAAGATTTGATAATAGAGAAGATATAGATGCAATTAAACATGCATACAAAGAACTTTTTGAATTAGGTAAACCTTTACAAGAAGTAGCACGTGAACTGTTTGAAACAAATGAAAATAAATATGTAAAAGAATTAGCTAGTTTTGTATTAAATACAAAAAGAGGCATTCCTTTTAACAGAAAGTAAGATAGGTAGAAAATGAGTAAGATTATATGTGATTTTTGCGGTGCAACCGATAGTAAAGATAATCCAGTAATAGCAGGAGACAATGCTTGTATTTGTAAATCTTGTGTAATTGCTGCAAGTGAGATTATGACAGGGAATCTTCCTGTTGTAGAAGATCCATCTAAAGTAGCTTCAATTGAGCCAACAGAAATTAAAATCAAAACTCCTGCTGAATTAAAAAAAATATTAGATGAATATGTAATAGGACAAGATAGAGCAAAAAAAGTTCTTTCTGTTGCTGTTTACAATCACTATAAGAGAATTTTTAGACATAATGAAATAGATGATGATACAGAATTAAATAAATCAAATGTTTTACTAATTGGACCAACGGGTTCAGGAAAAACTCTTTTAGCTCAAACTATTTCTAAATATCTTGATGTTCCTCTAGCAATTGCAGATGCTACATCTTTAACAGAAGCTGGATATGTAGGTGATGACGTTGAAAACGTAGTAACAAGACTTGTTCAAGCAGCTGATGGTGATATCAAAAAAGCAGAACGCGGAATTATTTTTATTGATGAAGTTGATAAAGTAGCACGTATGAGTGAAAATAGATCAATCACTAGAGATGTTTCAGGAGAAGGTGTACAACAAGCACTTTTAAAAATCGTTGAAGGTGCTGTTGTAAATGTTCCTCCAAAAGGTGGAAGAAAACATCCAGGTCAAGATGCACTTCAAGTTGATACTACAAATATTTTATTTATTTGTGGTGGAGCTTTTGATGGTTTAGAAGATATTATCAAGAAAAAAGAAGGTGCAAATGTACTTGGATTTAATCAAGATAAAAAAGGTAAAAATGACCACGATAAAGTTTTATCAAAAGTAGAAGCTGATGATTTAGTAAAATATGGTTTAATTCCAGAATTAATCGGAAGACTTCATATGATTGCTACTTTAAATGAAATCACTGAAGATGATATGGTTCATATTTTAACTGAACCAAAAAATGCTTTAATAAAACAATACATCAAACTTTTTGAAATGGATGATGTTAAATTAGAATTTGAAAAAGATGCTTTAAAAGAGTTAGCAAGATTAGCTATTGTTAGAAAAACAGGAGCTAGAGGATTAAGATCTATCATTGAAGATATTATGTTAGATATAATGTTTGATCTTCCAAAATACAAAAATAAAACAGTGACAATCACTAAAGAAGTTGTTCTTAAAACTGAAGAACCAAAAGTAGCATAAAAAGGATATAAAAGTGTTTTTAGATAAATTAATAGGTCTCTTTTCAAATGATATGGCAATTGACTTGGGAACTGCAAATACTATAGTTTCAGTAAGAGGAAAAGGTATTATTATAAATGAGCCTTCAGTTGTTGCTGTTCAAAGTGATAGACATGGTAAAGATAGAATTTTAGCTGTTGGTCAAGAAGCTAAGCAAATGATAGGAAAAACTCCTTTAAATATTCAAGCTGTTCGTCCTATGCAAGATGGTGTTATTGCTGATTTTGAAATGACTGAGAGAATGATTAGATATTTTATTGAAAAAGCACACTCTAGAAAATCATTTATCCGTCCAAGAATTATTATTTGTATCCCTTATGGTATTACTCAAGTTGAGAAAAAAGCAGTTGAAGAATCAGCAATGAGTGCAGGTGCTAGAGAAGTATTTTTAGTTGAAGAACCAATGGCAGCAGCTATTGGTGCTGGAATTCCTGTATCTGATCCATCTGGTTATGTAATTGTTGATATTGGTGGTGGAACAACTGAAATTGGTGTTACATCTTTAGGTGGACTAGTTTTATGTAAATCAATAAAAGTTGCTGGTGATAAGTTTGATAAATCTATTATTGAACACGTTAGACAAAACTTCAATTTATTTATTGGTGAAAGAACAGCTGAAAACATCAAAATTGAAATTGGAACTGCAATCAAACTTGATACTGAATTAAAAATGAAAGTAAAAGGAAGAGATAACACAGGTTTACTTTCAACTATTGAATTAGGAAGCGAAGGTGTTAGAATTGCAATTAAAGAACCTCTAAAAGAGATTGTTTCTGCAATTAAAAGCGTATTAGAAAATATGCCTCCAGATTTAGCAAGTGATATTGTTGATAATGGCGTTATTATCACAGGTGGTGGAGCACTAATTAGAGGATTGGATACTTATTTATCTGATATTATAAAACTTCCAGTAAGAATTGCAGATGAGCCTTTATTATCTGTAGCTTATGGAACAAGTCAAGTTCTTGACGAACCAGAGTTACTTAAACTTATAACTAATGCGTAAATTCCTTTTTGTACTACTATTTATAATAGCTAGTTTATCTTACCTCTTTGAGGTAGATGAACTACTTGTAAAAAAATTCACTTTTTTCAATGATTTCAAAATAACTTATATTAATAAATTTATAAATATTTCTTCTAGTGTTGAAAAACATTTTAATCAAGCAACAACTATTGAAAAATTAACTATTGAAAACAATGAATTAAAAGAGTACAAAATCCTTTACACTACAACACAAAAACAACTGGATGCAATGAAAGAATTTTTAGTTCATGTTGAATTAACACAATTAAAACCTAAAATAGAACTAGTAAAAGTTTTATCATATATAAACTTTAATGATTTTACAAAAGTTTGGTTAGATAAAAAACCTGAAGATGAAGATATTCTAGGCCTTATTACAGAAAATTATGCAGCAGGAATTGTAGTAAATAAAGATGGAAGATCTGTTGGTTTATTAAATGGAAATAAAGAGTCTTCATATGCTGTTTTTATTGGTGAAAATAAAGTTCCAGGAATTATAACAGCCTCTAAAACACAAGATGAGTTATTAATCAAATATATTCCTATTTGGGCTGAAATAAACAAAGGTGACGAAGTTATAACTTCAGGAATGGATAATATATTTTTTGAAGGGCTAAAAGTTGGAAGAATTATAGAAATTACAAATTTACCTGATATGAAAATTGCAACTGTAAAACCTTATGTAAATGTACTAAAGAAAAAATATTTTTATACATATAAAAATAATGTTCAAGTACCAAAACAAGTAGAAGTTAAAGAAGAAAAAGATTCTAAAAAAACTACAGAAAAGAAATAGCTAATTTTAATAATTAGCCATTATCTTATCAACATCATTCCAGGATAATCCACTGTCTTTTTTGCTGTTTGGTTTAAACATATTATAAATATATCTAGCAAACATATCTGTTTCAAGATTTACTTTTGTTCCTGTTTTATAGTTTTTAAATAGTGTATTTTTAACAGTATGAGGAATAATTGTTAATCTAAAAGAATCATCCATTACTTCATTTACAGTTAATGAAACACCATCAATTGTAACGCTTCCCTTTGGAATAATAAACTTTGCATATTCACTTGGTAAAGAAATATAAAAATCTGTAGAATTTCCATTTTGTTTAATTGATTTAACAGTTCCTAAGCAATCCACATGCCCTTGAACAATATGTCCTTCAAATCTATCCCCCATCATCATAGCAGGTTCCATATGAACTTCATTTTTGTAGTTTTCCATTGCTAAGATTTTTTGAGATTCAGGAGAAAGTTCAACTGTAAAAGTACCGCTTGTAGTTTTTACAACCGTTAAACAAGCTCCATTTATTGCAATAGAGTCTCCAATCTTTGGATTATATTTTGCTTTTAATGTTAAAAAATTGTTTTTAAAACTAACAACTTTTGCCATTTCTCTTATAAGTCCTGTAAACACTTAAAAAACCTTTTGATAAATTTTAGGTATAATATCTAAAAATTGTTAAGAAGCTAATTTTAACTACTTTTAATAAATTTCTTAGATAAGTGGAAGAAAACATTTATCTAAGAAATTTCCCAAATATAAAATCACGAAAAAAAATATATATATAAGGAATAATATGGATTATGACGTAATCGTTGTTGGTGGTGGGCATTCAGGTATTGAAGCATCACTAGCAAGTGCTAGAATGGGTAAAAAAACCCTATTAATTACTATGTTAGTAGAACAAATAGGAGCAGCAAGCTGTAACCCAGCAGTTGGTGGACTTGCTAAAGGTCACTTAGTTCGAGAACTAGATGCAATCGGTGGAGAAATGGGACTTTGTACTGATGCAACAGGTATTCAATTTAGAATATTAAATGCTAGTAAAGGTGCAGCAGTTCAAGGAAGCCGAGCTCAAATTGATATGGATAAATATAGAGAGTATATGAGAAAAGTTTGTCATAACACTCCTAATTTAGAAGTTTATCAAGATGAAGTTGCATCTCTTTTAGTAAAAAATGAAAATGAAGTTTATGGTGTTAAGACAAAACTAGGCGAAGAGTTCACATCACATAAAGTTATCATTACAACTGGTACTTTTATGAGAGGACTAATTCACATTGGTGAAAATAGATATGATGCAGGACGTGCATGGGAATTACCATCAAGTACCCTTTCAGTTCAACTAAAAGAATTAGGATTAAATGTTGGAAGATTAAAAACAGGAACACCTGCTAGAATTGATTCAAATTCAATTGATTTTTCTTGTATGGATATGCATGGTGGAGATATAAAACCAAGTCCATTTTCATTTAGAACAGATAAATCAAAATTTGCTCCAACACAATATCCTTGTTATATCACATATACAAATTTAAATACACATGAAAAGATATCTTCAAACTTCTATAGAGCACCACTTTTTACAGGACAAATTGAAGGATTGGGGCCAAGATATTGTCCTAGTATTGAAGATAAAGTAAATAGATTTGCTGAACGTGATAGACATCAACTATTTTTGGAACCACAAACAGCTATGTGTACAGAATACTATATAAATGGTTTGTCTACATCACTTCCAATTGATGTTCAAAAAGAGATGATTCACTCAATTGCAGGACTAGAAAATGCAAAAATCATTAGATATGGATATGCTATTGAGTATGATTATGTTGATCCAACAGAATTAAAACATACATTAGAAACTAAAAAAGTTAAAAATCTTTATAATGCTGGGCAAATAAATGCAACTACAGGTTATGAAGAAGCAGCAGCACAAGGATTAATGGCTGGAATTAATGCAGCACTTGCAATTGATGGTAAAGAACCATTTATTCTAAGACGTGATGAAGCTTATATTGGAGTTTTAATTGATGATTTAGTTACAAAAGGAACTAATGAACCATATAGAATGTTTACATCACGTGCAGAATATAGACTTCTTTTAAGAGAAGAAAATGCAGATTTAAGATTATCACAATATGGTCATAAATTAGGTCTTATTGATGAGCAGACTATTGCAAAAGTTGAAAATAAAAGAAAAGTTATAGAAGATGCTATTGAGTTTTTAGCAAATGAATGGCTAACTTCAAAAAAAGAGACATTAGAGTTATTAGAATCAATTGGTGAAGATAAAATCAATGATAAAGTTTTACTTGTAGATTTAATAGGAAGAAATACTATTGATGCGCCTAAATTTGATAGATTAGTTCCTAGTCTTGCACATATTGATGATTATTTAAAAGAGCAAATTATTATTGAAGCTAAATACTATAGATATATTCAAAAGCAACAAAAACAAATTGAAAAAATGAAAAAAATGTTAAAAACAACAATTCCTGAAAACTTCTCATTCAAAGGACTTGCTGGATTATCAAATGAAGTAATTGAAAAACTTGAAAAACATAGACCACCAACATTATTTAATGCAAGTTTAATATCTGGAATTACACCAGCTGCTATTGATATTATTCACTTAAACTTAAATATTAAGCAAAAAGAGGCTTAATATGCAAGTTTATTTATATGCAAAAAGTGGTCATACAGTTGGTCTTGAAGCTACAAAAAGATGTGCAGCAATTGCAAATGCTTTAAAAGAGTTTGATCCAATTTTGTGTACAAGTGACTTTAGAGCAGGAGCATTTGCAAAAGATTTATTAGGTGTTCGAAGATATGTAAATATTGATGTTGTTAGAAACCTTACGAATATTATGGAAAAAAGAGATATCTTGATTTATGATACTCCAGAAGCAAATGAAGCAATGAGAAAAGACATGAAAGAGTTTTGCACACTTTTTTATGGAATTGGTGAAGAAATTGAAGGAATTATTGTTGATACTTCAATTTACACTAAAAATGAAACTCCATCTATTGAAAAAACAATTTTTTTTGGAGATGATGATTATAACAACCTATTTTTAGAAATGGCAAAAGATTCTGATAAATCTAAAATAAATCTTCTTATGGGGCACTACTTCTTTTTAGGAAATGAAAAAATATTTACAAAACTTTTTTCAAATGTTATTGATGAAGAAGAGTATGTGCAAACTATACAAAATTCAAAGTATCTTTTAACAGCCTCTTTACAAGCAGCATTTGAATCATTAGCTTGTGGGAATTATCCCGTATTATTCAAAAGAGTTGATAAAGAATATAATGAAGATTTAATTTCAAAAATCAATATTCCAGTTATAGAAGCAAATAACTTTAAACAATTAATTGAAACTTTTGAATCAACAATAAATAACTATCCAATAATAAGTAACTTTAATATTACTTCTCTTGATAATATTACTAATGATATTAAACAAAAAATTGATTTATATAAGAAATTAACTAACCAATAGTAGATAAGAATAATTCTAATCATAACTTATCCTTATAATTGTTTATGCAAATTATAAGGATACTTTATATAAAATTATAAAAAATATATAAAAAGGTTTTATAATGACTAAGTCCAATGAGTTTTTAAACAAGACGCCTTATCGTATTAGAAGATATGTGGGTTATATAATTGCAACAATAGTTGCATTAGGTTTACCATTTATTAGAATTGATGGAAATCATGTATTCTTACTATCTTTTGATAAAAAACAGCTGCATTTATTAGGAACTGCATTTGATATGCAAGAGTTATATTTAATGCCTTTTTTATTAATGCTTTTATTTTTAGGAATTTTTGCAGCAACTTCACTAGGTGGTAGAGCTTGGTGTGGTTGGGCATGTCCTCAAACTATTTTTAGAGTAATTTATAGAGATTTAATTGAATCAAAACTTTTAGGTCTTAGAAGAATTAAAAACAAACAAAAAGAACCTGATTTAAGTAAAACAGAAAATAAAACAAAAAAAGTCTTAGGTATTATTATTTGGACTTGTTTAGCATTAATTGCTGCTGCTGATTTTTTATGGTATTTTGTACCACCTGAAGATTTCTTTGCATATTTACAAGATCCTACTGAACACCTTTTTTTAATAGGATTTGTTTTAGCGATTGCAGCATTTTTAGTTTATGATGTAGTTTTTCTTAAAGAAGATTTTTGTATTTATATTTGTCCTTATTCAAGAGTTCAATCAGTTCTTTATGATAATGATACATTCCAAGCTATTTACTCAACAAATAGAGGAGGAACAATTTATAACGATCATCACGAAAAAATCATTTTTAAAGCAAAAGATTTACCTCAAGCTTCAAATGAATGTACTACTTGTGAATCATGTGTAACAGTTTGTCCTACTCATATTGATATTAGAAAAGGTTTACAACTTGAGTGTATTAACTGTTTAGAGTGCGTAGATGCATGTACTACAGTTATGGGAAAATTAGGTAAACCATCACTTGTTCAATGGTCAAGTACTAATGCCATTAAAAACGACATTCCAACTAAAATGATTAGAAAATCAACTGTTATGTATTCAGTTGCATTACTACTTGTTGTTGGACTTTTATTTGTAATGGGTGGAGAAAAAGAGTATATGCTACTAAATATTAATAAAACTACTCAACTTTATAAAGTAAAAGAAGATAACGTTGTTGCTAATAATTATGTTTTATTATTTCAAAATACAGAATCAAAAACATTAACTTATGAATTAGAAGTAGTAAATAATCCAGATATTACAATAAAAAGATTTGATGCATTTACATTAAGCCCAGGAAAACTTGCTAAAAAAGTTGTAATTTTAGAAACTAACAAAGTTTTAGTAAATGATAAAACAAAAGATACACCAATTACTGTAACTTTAAAAGCTTATGCAAAAGAAGATCCAACAAAAATTGTTGTATATAGAGATGCTGTATTTATTTATCCTCGAATGGATAAATTAAAATAGTTTAATTATGAGATAAGAGCCTTCTTATCTCATAAAATTCGATCCTACAATTAACTTACTTATCAACAACACTTAGCTATAATCGCGATATATATATTTATTAACTATTTTCATGGAGTATTATTAATGACAAAATTCATATTTGTAACAGGTGGCGTTCTTAGTTCACTTGGTAAAGGGATTACCTCTGCATCAATTGCAACTATTTTAAAACAATCAGGGTTCAAAGTAAGTATGTTAAAAATCGATCCTTACTTAAACGTAGACCCAGGAACGATGAGTCCACTTGAGCATGGTGAAGTTTTTGTTACAGCAGATGGAGCTGAAACTGACCTTGACTTAGGAAATTATGAAAGATTTATCGATAAAACTTTAACAAAGAAAAATAGTTTTACAACAGGACAAGTTTACCAAAGTGTTATTAAAAGAGAAAGAGAAGGTGGATACTTAGGTAAAACTATTCAAGTTATTCCCCACGTAGTTGATGAAATTAAAGAAAGAATTTATGCAGCAGCTGATGATAATGAATTTTTAATTATAGAACTTGGTGGAACAGTGGGAGACATCGAAGGTTTACCATTTATGGAAGCAATTAGATCTATTAGACATGAACTTCCAAAAACAAATACAATGAATATCCATTTAAGTTTAGTGCCTTATATCAAGGCAGCAGGTGAACTTAAAACTAAACCAACTCAACACTCAGTTCAAGAGTTAAGAAGAATTGGTATAACTCCACATATGTTAGTTTGTAGAACAGAAAGAGAATTACCAAAGATTTTAAAAGATAAATTAGCATTAGCTTGTGATATTGATAGAAATGCAGTTATAGAAGCTGGAGATGCACAATCTATTTATCAAGTTCCATTACAATTTATTAAAGAAGGAATTTTAACACCTTTATCTGATCACTTTAATATTAAAATTAAACCAAATATGGAAAAATGGGATACTTTAGTTAAAAATATTTTAATTCCACAAAGTGAAGTAACTATTGCATTTGTTGGAAAATATTTGGATTTAAAAGAGTCTTATAAATCACTAATTGAAGCTTTAATTCACTCAGGTGCACACTTAAATACAAAAGTAAATATTCACTGGTGTGATAGTGAAAGAATAGAAGATGTTGGAGCTTATGACATTATTGGAAATTCTGATGCTATTTTAGTTGCAGGAGGATTTGGTCACAGAGGTGTTGAGGGTAAATTAGCAGCTATTAAATATGCAAGAGAAAATAAAGTTCCATATCTTGGAATTTGTCTTGGTATGCAATTAGCTATTATTGAATTTGCAAGAAATGTTTTAGGTATTGAAGATGCAAATTCTATTGAGTTTGATGCAGATACAAAAAATCCATTAATTTATTTAATTGATGAATTTATGGACCAAAGCGGAAATAAACAAATCAGAACTCATGCATCACCAATGGGTGGAACAATGAGATTAGGTGAATATCCATTTGAACCATTAAAAGGAACTCATTTACAAAAAGCTTATGGAAACAATGAAATATATTATGAGAGACATAGACATAGATATGAAGCAAATCCAAAATATAAAGAAGCATTGGAAAAAGAAGGAATGATTATTTCTGGACAATCTGATGGACTAATTGAGGCTGTTGAATTAAAAGACCATCCTTGGTTTGTTGGAGTTCAATTCCATCCTGAATTTACATCACATTTAGAAACACCAAATCCTATTATTTTAGAGTTTGTAAGACAAGCAACTAAAAATAAATAATGTCTAAAATAACAAAAAATAGACTTTTTGAATTATTATCAGCAAGGCACTTGAATAATCCTTATTCAAAGCTTGCTGATCTTCCCTCTCCTGACAACTTCAAAGATATTCATATAGCTACTAAAAGAATCAAAAAAGCGATTTTAGAAAAAGAAACTATTACAATTGTTGGTGATTATGATGTTGATGGTGTTGTTTCAACAACAATCATGCTAGATTTTTTTAATACAATAAATGTAAAAGTAAATCATATTATTCCAAATAGATTTGAGCATGGATATGGATTATCTACAAAAATTGTTGATTTAATTGATGATGGGTTAGTAATTACTGTTGATAATGGAATTTCAGCTTATGAAGCCTCAGTTAAATTAAAAGAAAAAAATATAGATCTAATAATCACAGATCATCATACAGTTGGAGATAAAATACCAATTGCCCTTGCAATTATAAACCCTAAACAATATGATTGTAAATTTGAATTCAAAGATATATGTGGAGCTCAAGTTGCATGGTACTTATGTGCTGCAATTAAAAAAGAGTTAAACTTAGATGTAAATATGTCTAGTTTCTTAGACTTATTATGTGTAGCAATTATTGCAGATATTATGCCCATGACTGCACTAAATTATACACTTGTAAAACAAGGTTTAAAGAAAATAAAAACATCTCCAAGAGAGGCATTTAAAAAACTTAATGAAGTAATGTCAAAAGAAGCCTTTGTTTCTGATGATGTTGGCTTTTTTATAGCTCCAAAGCTTAATAGCGCAGGAAGAATGGATGATGCCAGTGTTGCTTTATCATTTTTGTTATCAAAAAATGCACACACTGCAAATGAAACACTATCGCTATTGGATGAATTAAATAATTATAGAAAAACTCTGCAAGAAGAGATATCAAGAAAAGCAGATTCTAAAACAGATAAAAAAGATAATGCCGTAATTGTTTGGGGAGAAGATTGGCATGAAGGAGTAATTGGAATTGTTGCGTCAAAACTATCAAATGCCCATAAAAAACCAGCTTTTATTTTTTCAATTCATAATGGTATTGCAAAAGGAAGTGCAAGGGCAAATGCAAATATAAATCTATATGATATCATCACAAAGGCAAATCACTTATTATTAGGTTATGGTGGGCATAAAAATGCTGCTGGCTTGTCTTTAAATGCTTCTAATCTAGAAGAGTTTAAAACTATTATAAATAATGAACTAGAAGAGTATAAAGAAGATTTACATATCGAACCTATAACTCTTGGTGAACTTGATGTTGCAAGCGTTGATTTAGAATTTATATCTATAATTGAAAAGTTTGAACCATATGGATTAGAAAACCATAGACCAATTTTTAAATTATCTAATATATCTTTAGTAAAGTATGATTTAATTGGGAAAGATAAAAATCATTTAAAATTAACATTAAATAGTGATGGAGTTATATTTGAAGCTTTAAAATTTAATGATTCAAATGTAAATATTTCTCAAAATCTAAATTTGATAGTATCTCTTAGTAAAAATGAATTTAGAGGAGAAGTAACTCCTCAATTTTTAATTCAAGATATTTTATAAAACTAAAAAAGGTCGAGAAGGAGGAGTTTTCTTCCTACTTGCATCAGTTTCACCTTCAAGTCCTAAAATCTCATCATCAATATCAGTTCTAGCATAAGATGAAGAAAGAATATATCCAGTATTAATATCAATCATTTTAATAAAAACATTTAAACTTCTACTTGTAATTGAATATGTTCCAACAACTGCATATCTTGATTTTGTAACTTTATCTGAAACAATTTTATCTTTTTCTCGAGTTAATAAATTAAAACCTGTTTTACCTAACTCAAACTCTTTACCAAATTCAACTTCTCGAACAATTATATTTAAAGACACCAGTCTGTCTTTTAACATACTTGATAATAAAAATCCAAGTTGAGATTTATTTTTTAATTTATCTAAATTCACAAAATCAGAAACTAAAACAACATCATCACTTTGTAAATTACTTTTAATTTTATTTGCAGAATCATCAACAAGATTTGAAACTAATGAGTGGAAATTATTACTACCACTTATTGGATTTTTATAGGCACAAGAACTTAGAGTTACACATAGAAAACCTGAAATTAAAACTAATTTCAAAGTTCCTAAAAAGTTAAATACCATTATCTTTCTTTTACGATATTAATAGTTCTTGCAGGTGCACAATCTTTAAATAAAATACAATCATTCATTACACCATGAGAATATGTTGATCTTGCACTTGTAATAATCTTACCTGTAATATTATCAATAACTCTAGCATTTATCATAATCTTACCCATTTGTCTTGAGTAAGTTCCAACTACAACATAAGTGTTTGGGATTTTATTTTTAAGTTCATGGGGTTTTCTAGAAATAAAATACTCACCTTCATCATTTATAGAAACAGCCATTTGACCTCTAAATTCTATAATGTTAAAACCTCTATTTGAAAGTTCATTTATTAAACTTTCACTAATAACTCTTCCAAATTCAGTTGTTTTTTTGAATTCATCAAGTCTTACAAAAGAAGTAATAAGTACAGGTTTATTTGTATCCATTTTTTTATTTTGCATCATTTGAGCAGCTAGTGATGCAATTGTTCCTTCTAGTGTGTTTTGTGTAGTTACATTTTTTTGCATATCAGCAGCAACTTCTAGATGTTGTTTTGTTGTTTGAACTCTATCATTTTCTTGAGAAACAGCATCATTTCCAGTACCTACACATCCTGTAATAAATAGTAGTGAAGCTGCCAAAATACTTGATATTAGAACACTTTTAAACATTAAAAACCCCTTTTCATAATTGTTTAAATTTTATTTAAAGTTAGCTTAGATATTCTTGAATGATTGTTTACTACTTTAATTATATTATTATATCTTATATTACTGTGAATATTATTTTAAATTAAAATAATATACAATCAATTAAAAAATATAAGGAAAATCTATGGCAAAAATTATACTACCTATCTCAAATGGATTTGAAGAGATTGAAGCAATTTCAATTATCGATGTTTGTAGACGTGCGAATATTGAAGTTACAATTGCAGCAGTTGAAGATTTAACAACAATTGGTGCTCATAATATTAAAATTCAAGCTGATTGTAAAATTGAAGATATTTCTAGTGATGACTTTGATATGATTGTTTTGCCAGGTGGTCTTCCAAATGCTTTTACACTAGCTGATAATGAAAAAGTTCAATCATTACTAAAAGAGTTTAAATCAAAAAAAAAGAAAATTGCAGCAATTTGTGCAGCACCATATGCACTACATAAAGCTGATGTATTAAATGAAAACTTCACTTGTTATCCTAGTTTTGAAAATAAAATAAAAATTGATGGTTACCATGAAAATGATGCTGTTGTAATTGACAACGATGTTATAACATCAAGAGGACCAGCAACAGCTATGATATTTGCCCTTGAAATTGTAAATATGCTTTGTGATGAAGAAACTTATACAAGTGTAAAAGATGGTTTATTAATGGCTGATTATTAAAAATATTGTTATTCAATTGTAATCAAAAGGATTTAAAATGCTTTTATGAAATACAAAAGCATTTTTATATCAGATATTCATTTAGGAACTCGTTTTTCAAAGGCAAAAGTTCTTTTAAATTTTTTAAAACACAATGAGTGTGAACAAATGTTTTTAGTGGGTGATATTATTGATGGATGGGCTATTAAAAGAAAATTAATTTGGCCTCAAGATCATTCTAATGTCATTCAAAAAATACTAAAGAAAGCCAGAAAAGGAACAAAAGTTACTTTTATCACGGGTAACCATGATGAATTTTTACGACCTTTTGTTCCTTTGTTTTTAGGTGATTCTATAAACATTGTAAATGAATTAGAGTATGAAGCTATTAATCAAAAAAAATATTATATTACCCATGGGGATTTTTTTGATTCAATTACAATGACGAAAAAATGGTTAGCAGTACTTGGTGATTATGGCTATGATTTACTTTTACATCTAAATGTTGTATTGAATTTTCTTAGAAAAAAAATTGGTATAAAAAAATATTGGTCATTATCTAAATATGTAAAAGATAATGTAAAATCATCAGTATCTTTTATAAATGATTTTGAATCTGTTTTATCAAATCATGCTAAAAACAAAGGTTACGATGGTATTATTTGTGGACATATTCATAAAGCTGAAATAAGATATATCGATAATATTGAATATCTAAATTGTGGTGATTGGGTTGAATCATGCACAGCAATTGTTGAAACTTTTGAAGGTGAATTTAAAATAATTAATTGGTTAGAAAAATGACACAACAAATGCAAATTCCTACAAATAATTTAGCACTTGCCTTAGGTGGAGGAGCAGCACGTGGAGCTTTTCATTTAGGTGTATTAGATTTTTGTGAAGAGCATAATATACAAATAAAAGCATATAGTGGATCATCAATAGGTGCAATAATAAGTGCTTCCCATGCAAGTGGAATAAGTGCAAAAGAACAACTTAAAATTTTCTCTTCAAAAGATATAAGACAATCTTTAAAATTTAACTATTTTAGAAATGGTTTATTAAAAATTGATTCTTCAAACAATATTATAAAAGAGTTACTTCCAATAGAAAAATTAGAAGATATTCCAAAACCTATTTGGGTTAATGCTTATGATTTGAAAAAAAAAGAGTTACACTATTTTAATTCTGGAGATACAATCACTTTATGTATGGCATCAAGTGCTTTAGTTCCTTTATTTAAACCCGTATCTTATGAAGGAATGAGTTTAATTGATGGTGGATTATTTGATAATATTCCTATTCGTCCACTCTTAAATAAAAACTATGATATTTATTCAATTGATTTATTTGCAAAAGACAATCAAATTAAAAAAAGAAATTTAAATCCATTAAAAAACTTCAAAAAATCTCTATTTAAACAACTACATGAAAACCACAAACACTCCGTCGAGAATACTAGCTATTACCTAGGAAGCAAGCACATAAGAAGCTTTTCTCTATTTAGTTTTAAAGAGCTTGAAGAGTGTTTTAATCTAGGCTTTAAAGAGGCACAAAATCATTTTTTGGATATACTATAAATAAAAATTAGAAAAGATTTATACTATGTCACAAACACCCCAATTTACCCATCTACATTTACATACAGAATATTCACTACTTGATGGCGCAAATAAAATAAAACCCTTAGCAAAAAAAATAAAAAAAATGGGAATGACAAGCGTTGCCATGACTGATCATGGAAATATGTTTGGAGCTATTGATTTTTATAATGCCATGAGAGCAGAAGGAATAAAGCCTATTATTGGAATGGAAGCTTATATTCATAATAGTGAAGATCTTGGAGATAAAACAACAAGACAAAGATACCACTTATGTTTATATGCAAAAAATGATATAGGATACAAAAACCTTATGTTCTTAAGTTCACAAGCTTATATGCATGGATTTTACTACTACCCTCGAATTAATAAACAACTATTAAGGGAAAATAGCGAAGGTTTAGTTTGCAGTGCTGCTTGTTTACAAGGTGAAGTTAACTGGCATCTAAATACTCAAAATGAAAGAAATGTAAAAAATGGTGCAAAAGGATATGAAGGAGCACTTGCTGTTGCTCTTGAATACAAAGATATTTTTGGAGATGATTTTTATTTAGAGATTATGAGACATGGAATTGGTGACCAACATTTTGTTGATGACCAAATTTTAAAAATTGCAAAAGAAACAGGAATAAAAGTTGTTGCAACAAATGATACTCACTATTTAGAACAAAAAGATGCCGATGCACATGAAGCATTTATGTGTATTGCCATGAATAAACTTTATGATGATCCAAATAGATTAAGACATAGTGTTCATGAATTTTATTTAAAATCTCCAGAACAAATTGCAAAATTATATGCAGATATTCCTGAAGCCATTGAAGCAACTCAAGAGATTGCTGATAAATGTAATTTAGAAATAAAACTAGGAAACCCTACCCCTCCAAATTTCAAATTTACAAGACAAAAATCTGAAGCTTCAAATTTAACACTACCAGAACCAGAGCTTGAATATTCCCTTGAAAATGATAAAGTTCTATTTATTCACGAGTGTAGAGTTGGTCTAGAAGATAGGTTAAAAATTGTTCCACCAAAGCGTCATCAAGAGTATAGAGATAGACTTGAAGTTGAAATTGAAATTATTAATAATATGCGATTCCCAGGATATATGCTTATTGTTTGGGATTTCGTTATAGTTGCAAAACAAATGGGAATTCCAGTTGGTCCTGGAAGGGGATCAGCAGCTGGTAGTTTAGTTGCATTTTCTTTAAAAATTACAGATATTGACCCAATTCCTTATGGTTTACTTTTTGAGAGATTCCTAAATCCAGAAAGAATATCAATGCCAGATATTGATATGGACTTTTGTCAAGCAAGACGTGGAGAAATTATTGATTATGTTGTTCAACAATACGGGCGTGCCAACGTTGCTCAAATTATCACTTTTGGTAAGCTTTTAGCAAAAGGGGTAATTAGAGATGTTGCAAGAGTTCTTGATATGCCATATGCGAGAGCTGATGCAATGGCAAAATTAATTCCTGATGAATTAGGAATAAATCTTACAAACTCTTATGAAAAAGAACCAAAAATAAAAGAGCTTTGTGATGCAGATCCTCAAGCTGCAAGGGTTTGGGAGTATGCTTTAGCGCTTGAAGGATTAAATAGAAATGCAGGAACACACGCAGCAGGTGTTGTTATTTCAAATGAGCCTTTATGGAAAAAAACACCACTTTTTAAACCCTCAGGACTTGATACTCTAGCAACTCAATACAATGGTAAATACGTTGAAGATGTGGATTTAATTAAATTTGACTTCTTGGGTCTTAAGACCCTAACAGTTATTGAAGAAGCAAATAAACTAATAGAACAACGTCACGGAAAAAGAGTAGATTTCATTACCACCGATGTAAATGATAAAGGTGTTTATGACCTTATTCAAACTGGAAATACAATTGGACTATTCCAAATAGAGTCTGATGGTATGCAAGATTTATGTAAAAGATTGAAACCATCAAACTTTGAGGATATTATCGCCGTTCTTGCACTTTATAGACCAGGTCCAATGGAATCAGGAATGCTTGATGACTTTATTGATAGAAAGCATGGTCGAGCTCAAATTAACTACTTCTACGATGAATTTGATGCACCTTTAAGACCAATTCTAGAAACAACTTATGGAGTTATTGTTTATCAAGAGCAAGTTATGCAAATTGTACAAACTATTGGTGGATTTAGCCTTGGAGGTGCCGATTTAGTTAGACGGGCAATGGGTAAAAAAATTAAAGAAGAGATGGATAGACTAAAAGATGAATTTGCTATTGGTGGAGTAAAAAAAGGTTATCAAAAACCTCACTGCGAAGAGCTATTCGATCTTATTGTAAAGTTTGCTGGATATGGATTTAATAAATCTCACTCAGCAGCCTATGCCTTAGTAACATTTTATACGTCATATTTAAAGAAATATTATCCATCAGAATTTATGGCGGCACTATTAACACTTGAAAAAGACAATACAGACAAAGTTGTTAAGTATGTTGATGAAGTAAAAAGATTAGGACTTGATTTATTCCCACCTGATATTAACAAATCAGATTTAGTTTTTTCTGCTAAAAAAATTGATGGTGAAGAAGTTGTAATGTTTGGAATGGGTGCCATTAAAGGTGCTGGAGATGTTGCGATTAAATCTATTTTAAAAGCAAGAGATGAAGGTGGATTATTTACTGATTTAGCTGATTTTATTTCTAGAATTGATGGTAGTAAAGTAAATAAAAGAGTAATAGAATCACTTACAAAAGCAGGCGCATTTGATAGTTTTGGTTATTCTCGTCATGCTTTACTTGAACAAATAGAAAAAATTGTAGAAACAGTTGGAAAAGCTGCCCTTGCTAAAAAAATGGCAACAGGTTCTTTATTTGGAGATAGTGATGAACTTACAAAAATTGATATTGAATTAGAACATCTTCCAGAGTTTAGTGATAAAGAAATATTAGAGTTTGAAAAAGCATCATTAGGTTTTTATGTATCTGGTCATCCACTTGATGAATATAAAGAGCAAATTGATAAAATAAACTATACACTTTCTTCTCAAATCGATGAATTAGGTGATGGAAGTCAAGCACTTTTTGTTGGTAAAATTGAAAATATAGTTGAAAAAATTTCAAAAAAAGGCAATAAATTTGGTATTGCCACAATAATGGATTTCCACGGAAATATTGAGCTTATGCTTTTTGAAGATAGATTAAAAGAGTTAAAAGAAGATTATAATTTAAATGAACCAATTGCTTTTAAAGTAAGAATATCAAAAGATGAAAACTTTACAAGAATGAACATTATGAAAATTGAAAGTTTAAGTGATGCTAAAAAAGAGAAACTTAAAACAAAACCAAAAGAGATTCAAGAACCACCATTAACCCTTGCTATTCCTTTCTCAAATGATGAAAATATGATGTATAAGATTTTTGAAATAGTTGCAAATAATCAAGGAAAACGTGAATTAAAACTACTAATCAAATCAAAATTAGCAGATTTAGAACTTGAAACTGGATTTAAAGTTACTTCAAATGTAGAAAATCTTATCCATCAAATAGAAGGGGTATATGTAGTAGCATGAAAAAACATATTCTATTAACAAACGATGATGGTTTTGATGCAATTGGATTAAAGGCTTTAATTGAAGCATTGTTACCAATTGCAAGAATAACAGTTGTAGCACCAGCAAAAAATAAATCAGCCTGTGGACACTCTTTAACATTAGATAAACCTCTACGAATGATCTGTGTAGAAGATGATTACTATAAAATAGATGATGCAACACCAACTGATTGTATATTTATTTCTCTAAGTAATTTATTTAAAGATGGATACAAACCTGATTTAGTAATTAGTGGTATTAATATTGGTGCAAATATGGGAGAAGATATCACTTATAGTGGAACAGCAGCAGGTGCAATGGAAGCTGTGATTCATGGAATTCCTGCAATTGCTATCTCTCAAGTATGTAATGATAAGTGTGAAGATATAAAAAATGGCTGGGATTTTGAGCTTGCAAAAAAAGTTATATGTGAACTTGCAACAAAGATTATAAATAACAACTTTCCATTAGATGAAAGAAAGTTATTAAATGTTAATATTCCACCTATTAAAGCTGATGAGTGTAATGGAATCAAAGTTACAAAAGCTGGCTTTAGAGAATATGGAAATGATACGCATAGACATTTAAACCCAAGAGGTGAAGAGTATTACTGGATTGGATTACATCCACTATTATGGAAGCCATCAGAAAAAAAAGATTGCGATTTTGAAGCAATAAAAGCTAATTATGTATCAATTACACCTATTATGCTTGATTTAACTTCTTACAACGATATAAATACCATTGAAAAATGGTTAACTAACTAAAAGGAATAACATGGATTTTACAAAATCTTTATTAAAACATATTGATAAGCTGGTTGGGTCATTAAGATCAGATGAACAATTACAAGAGATATTAAAAAGAAAGTTTACAAAAAAAGAGTACAAAGTATTTGTCGCTTTCGAAGAAGGTAAATCAGTTGAAGAAATTAAAGCTCTTGTAAAAGAAGATGAAGAACAAGTTAAAAAACACTATAAAGTAGCTTGTAAAAAATTAAATCAAGAAAAAATGAAACAAGAACTAGTATCTTACGAATAAGATGCTAGACCTTGTAAACATCTAAAATATATCATAAAACCATTTTAATATTAGAATGGTCACCTAACATTTTATAAATTTCTTTTCTATCATCTTCATTATGAACTAAAAGTTCTAAAGTATAACTTTTAAATTTACCTTTACTACTAACTTTTGATTCTTTTACCTTATGTTCTCTATTTGAGATTACTTCTTTAACAGTAATTTTAATATCAATATGTGTTAATGCAACTAATTTGTATTCCCACGTACATGGATAATCTAGTTCTAATTTTTCTTTACTTAAATCTATCATATTACCTCTCTTATAAAATCACCACTTTTACCACCAGATTTTTTTTCTAATTGCACATTAGAAATAATCATTGATTTATCAATTGCTTTTACCATATCATAAATTGTCAATAATCCAACAGAAACACCTGTTAAGGCTTCCATCTCAACACCTGTTTGACCATTTAATTTAGCTGTTACAATTAATTTAAATCCAGGTAATTGTGGTTTTTCTTCAATATCACAATTTATTCCACTTAATAATAAAGGATGGCACATAGGTATTAATTCACTTGTTTTCTTAACACCCATAATAGCTGCAATTACAGCAGTTTGTAATACTGGACCTTTTTTTGTATTATTCGAAATTATTGCATCATAAGCATCTTGTGACATAGTAATATCACCTGAAGCAATCGCTACTCTTTTTGTTTCGTTCTTATCAGAAACATCCACCATTTTAGGTCTGTTATTATCATCTAAGTGAGTTAAATTCAAAAATAATCCTTTTTCTTAAAAAAATATTATATTCTAATGTTTGTTAAATAAGAATTAAGTAAAATTTAAATACAATGCAACCCTAAAATTTAAAAAAGAAAGTGGGTGATTTTAGTGCCAGGTATAAAAGTTAAAGATAGCGAATCTTTTGACGAAGCTTATAGAAGGTTTAAAAAGCAATGTGATAGAAATCTAATCGTAACAGAGACAAGAGCAAGAAGATATTTCGAGCCGATGACAGAGATTAGAAAAAAACAAAAGATTTCTGCAAGAAAGAAAATGTTAAAAAGACTATACATGCTAAGAAGATACGAATCAA
>JAHIWE010000169.1 GCA_018816105.1 bacterium
GAATTTAATTGTCTCATTGCCAAAGATAAATTTTCCAGTGAATTCTCAAGTAATAAATGGTAATGATTATCCATAATACAATATGAATGTATTTTTAGTTTATATTTCTCACACACTTCATTTAATATCTCTAAAAACTTATCTTTATCAATTAGATGTTGTAAAATATACTTTCTTTCTACTGCCCTATTATATACATGGTGAAAGCCTGCTAATTCTATTCTAACTCTTCTTGGCATCTTTTATCCTTTTACAATACAATATTAGGATTAGTATATAATAATTTTTTATTTTATTAAAGTGGAAATTCATGACCTGACCTCTATTTTTTATTTTTTCACACTATATATTGTGCGATAATATTGCTTTTGCACACAATTTCTATTATAATAAAATAAAAAAGGTATTTCTAATGAGTAAAAGATGGATATGGGAATTTGATAATTACCCTAACTTTACATATGATAAAGAAGAATTAAATTCTCTTATACAAGATATAGTATTTCTACAAGGTTCTTTATCTAGTATTGTTTCATTTGCATCAAAAGAAACACTGGAGGAAAAACTAAAAGACTCCTATGCAGATGAAGTAATAAATAGCTCTGCTATAGAAGGTGAATTTCTAAATAGAAATAGTGTAAGAAAATCTATTGCAAAAAAATTAGGCTTTGATAGATTTGCTAATACCGATTATGTAACAGATGGCTTGGTTAATATACTAATTGACGCTTGCACAAACTATGAAAAAGATTTAGATATTGAGAGAATATTTACATGGCATGCTGCAATATTTCCAACAGGTCGTAATAATAAAGGTGAGATAGTTAATATAGCTGAGACTAGAGGTAATTATGAAATGATTATTGGCGGTGGAGGAGTAAAAGAAATTATTTACTATCAGGCTCCCCCATATGATGAACTAACTGATCAACTAATTGAATTTTTTGATTGGTTCAATAAGACAAAAGATTCTATAATAAAAGCTGCTATTGCTCAACTATGGTTTCTAATCATACACCCATTAGATGATGGTAATGGAAGAATTGCAAGAACTATTTGTGAGTATGTTCTTGCACGAGTGGAAAAATCATATTATTCAAAGATTTACTCTATTTCAAAAGCAATATATGAGAATAAAAAAGGTTATTATGAAGTTCTTGAGCAAACAACTGGATTTAGAATAAAAGAAAATCCCTTAGATATTACAACTTGGCTAAAATTCTTTTTGCAAACTCTACAAAAATCATTACAAGAATCACAATTGGGACTTCAATATATCAAAGAAAAAACTAACTTTTGGGATAAACATAGAAATAAAGAACTCAACGCTAGACAAAGAAAAGTATTAAATAAAATTCTTGATTTAGGTTCTAAAAATTTTGAAGGTGGATTAACTAAAAAAAAATACGTTGCAATTGCCAAGACTTCAACTACAACAGCAACTACTGATTTAAAACAATTACTTGATTGGGGATGTATAAAACAAACTCCTGGAACTACAGGGAGAGGAACTAGTTATTTTGTGGATATTGAATTTTAGTGTATTATTAATGAGAAAAAGGGGTCAGGTCATGAATAGAAAAAGGAAAAAGGAAAAAGGGGTCAGGTCATGAATTGCCACTTTTAAGCCTCATTAATAATCTTTGATTCAGTAAATAAAATATCTTCAAATTTCACTTTACTCATATAAAGCCTAATAGTTCTACTCTTACTCTTCTTGGAATCTTTTACTTTTACAATATTCATTTATAATAATTTTATTTTTTATTTTATTAAAGTGGAAATTCATGACCTGACCCCTATTTTTATAAATATTATCTTTTTTCTCTACTTTTTGTCAATTTTTTAATGAGTTTTTTGCTTATTTAAAGTTGCCTGTCCCATTTTTAGTGTCCCATTTTTAGTTTAGTAGTTTAGTAAAATTAATAAATTATTAAAAAATGGACGTGGCTAATAGCAAAATTAGATTTAAATGAACTTAAGGAAGATGTAATATTTAATTAGTAATACTTTCAATAGTTAAAGGGTTTCAAAAAAGTTAAATTTTATTTAATTTGATTGAGAGTCTGCTAACTTCTCACAAAACCATCGGAGTGAGCGACATGTATCGCTTTTGGGATGAAAACTCTCGATAACCGTGAAAAGGCAACAGTTTTTGGTCTGTTGCATTTTTTATGTCCTATAAAAAGTTTTTAAAGACAAAATATTTCCTCTTATAATTCTTAGTGCTACCATTTTTATAGTACCATCTTCAAAAGTTTTTTTGAATACAAGGCTTACTTCATTTTGTTTTGTTTGTTTATCTTGTGTAATACTTTTTTCAACATGAGTAAAAGAGTTTAAAATTACAGGAACTTTATATAATAAATGTAAATCTTCTGGGTGACGATTTTTAACATGTCTTATATATCCTTCTTCTATAATAAATTTATATTTACAAATATTTAAATTTGTATGTTTTTTTATCGCTTCACAAGCTTCTTTCGTAATATCAATAGTATATATTTTATCAATTGAGACACTGCATAGTGCATCTTCTATAAATAGTTTTAAAGTCAAATATTGTTCCATTTATTTTATTTTGTAAGAAACTATATCTAAAAAATAATTTTGAGCTTCTTTACAATGTAACTTAAAGAAATTATAAAGACCGTAAAATTGAACTTTTAAAGTTTTTATAATTATGTAGATATTTTATAATAGTCAGAAAAATAGGCTATTTAAGAAAGATTGATAATTCTTTCAATAACAGTTGTTTCCATGCCAAAATAAAAGGGGACAACTTTTATTAAGATTTAAAGTTGCCTGTCCCCTTTTCCTTCCTATTATCTGCTATAGTTATCTCTTTTCCAAAGATATTAATACTTCCAACCATTTTCATCTCCTTTTATTATTTTTTTATTTATTAATATTTTTCTTATTTTTTTAAAACCTTCATTTCCAATTGGAAATATTTCTAGTTGTATTACCTGCCTTGAAAAAAAACTTTTACTTTTATCTCTAAAAAATACTGTACCAGTCCATACTCTTTTATTTGCAGCAACTTCTAAATTTTGAAAATTTATTTTTTTACTACCAAAAAAATAAGAATTTTTAATCACATAATCACTGTCAAGGACTAATGACTTAAGAAATACTATATCTATAATGGCTTCTAAAAATACTACTATTAATAAAATACCAAAACAAACTGCAAACCAATGTCCAATTGAAACTAAACTAACTCCTAATAAAATAATAAATATATGAACTAATAAAATTAAAAATCTTTTAAAATTATCATATTCAAAAACTATTTTTTCATTACTTATAGATTTAATACTTACTTCTTTTACCTCTGTTTCTTCCATTTTCTCCCTTTGTATTAAATTTTCCTATTGTTTAACTTTTAGAAAAAGGAAGAAAAAGGGGACAGAAAAAGGGGGAAAAGGGGACAGGCAACTTTTTTATTCTCTTGCTCTTTTTCATTTAGAATATTTTTTTGTAAATCTTCATAATCTTTTCTTGCGATTATATTCAAACTCATAAAATATCTTCTACCTTCATTCATAATATTTTAAATTATAACAAACAAATGACTCTCAAATGACTCTTTTTTTGAAATTATTGATAATTGGAAAGTTTTATTAAAAAAAACTCCAAAAACAGGATATATAATCTACTAATCTTTAATTCTTATTCGTAAATACACTTTATATTTTAATTTATCTAATTTAACTGATAATTCTTCGATATTTTGAGCTTCTAGTGTTACTAACATTTTACTATAGCTTCTAATTTTTTCATCTGTAATATCTACAATTAATA
Organism: bacterium; assembly: GCA_018816105.1. Classification (GTDB taxonomy): domain Bacteria; phylum Campylobacterota; class Campylobacteria; order Campylobacterales; family Arcobacteraceae; genus Aliarcobacter. The sequence goes on from JAHIWE010000169.1 coordinate 3,808, forward strand.
AATCTTTATTTGAAAATGATTTACTATTAACAGCATTTATCATCTCTTCTATACTTTCTTTATTTACTTTTTTGTACAGTTTTCCATTTCTATGGTAAACCTTATCAAAAAAGCCTTGTTCTTCAAAACTCATATTTTTTCCTATTTTTTAAATTTAAATTATAAGTAAAACTTCTAAAATATATTATTGTATTTATTCTATCAAAAAAAATTAAATATCTTAAATATCTCAAGAGAGATTTAATTCAAATGATTAGCAGATTCAAAAAAGCAAGATTTTCCTAAATCATCAAAATGCATAAAAAGCTCTAACTCTTTTTTAAAATTCTCATCAAGATTTTCAAAAGCTCTTTTCATACGATGATATCTGCCTAAGTGATTTTTTTCTTTTGCTTTTTGCATTCCTCGTAACAAATAATGATAACGAACAAGTTTTTTTGTATATTCTGAGATTTTCCACTTTTTTATAATATGATAACTAGCTTCTTCATGATTATGAAAAGAGTATTCACCTGTGATTTTATCTTCTTTAGTTTGATAAGCAACATATGGTTTTCCAATATCATGTAAAAAAGCAGCAGGAATCATTTTGTATTGCTTAGCTTTAAAAGTATGAAAAACAACAGCTAAAGTATGTACTAAAATACCAAATCTATGCCATTTGTTTTGTTTGATAAATAAAGTTATGAAAAACTCTTTTTTTAATATTCTTTTTAAATTCAATCAAACCTCCTAAACTCATCATCTTCACTCCCATCTTTTTTTCTATTTTTAAATTTCCACATTGTAATAAAATATTTAATAGAAGCAATTCCTAAAATCAAAGATATTATAAATAAAGCAATATATACCAAAATCACAGCTATTTGCATAATATATCCTTTTTGTTAGTATAACTTATTTTTTATGTAAGATAATAATCTGATATAATCCATTTTATGAAAACATTTATTATAAAAAACTGGAATAAACTTTTATTAGTTGCTTTTACACTTATTGCTTTAGGATTTGCACTCACTTTTACTATTGATGAAAATGCAAAAAAATTAGTTGATGACTCATTTAAACAAGCAGTTATTGTATTTGGAAGTGCCAAGGCTTTAAATGCTGTGATTTCACTAGCTCAAGGAACGGAACTAAACTTACCTTTTGTGATTGTGTCTGTTGGTGAAGTACTTGACCCTATAAATGACTTGGTTGAGCAGTTTTCCCTTGTGATGTTAGCAAGTATGGTTTCACTTGGTATTCAAAAGATTTTATTAAACTTTGTTACAAATGATATTTACAACTATATATTATTTGCCTTTATTATTGTTTTTAATATCTGGCTTTTTAAGAGATTTACAAATGATGAACCACTTAGAAATCTATTTTTTAGAACTACATTTATACTTTTATTCTTAAGATTTTCAATTCCTTTGATTGGTTATATAAATGACTTCTCATATACATATTTTGTAAAACCAGAATATAACATAGAAAATTTAAATCAAAATATCATAAAAGTAAAAGAAGAAGTAAGCAAAGTAAATCAAGAAACAATAATACAAAAAGAAGAGAGTTCTTTTATAAATAAAGTTATGGAAAAATTTGACTCAAAATATTATGAAAAAAAGATTGAAGAGTATAAAAATGCCGTTGATAATTCAAGTGAATATATGATTGATTTAATTATTGTATTTGTTTTTCAAACTATACTTTTACCAATTGTATTTTTATTTTTACTCTACTCTTTTGTAAAATCAATATTTAATATAAGGAAAGCCTAATGAAAAAAAACATATTAATAACTGGATGTAGCTCAGGACTAGGTCTTGCTTTAAGTCATTATTATTTAGAAAAAGGTTTCAAAGTATATGGAATATCTAGAAATAAACCTGAGATAAACAATCCAAACTTTATTCATAAAAGCTTTGATTTATCACAAATCTCAAAAATAAAAGATGAATTAAGCTCTTTTATAAATGATATTTCACAAATCCAAACTGCTTTTTTGAACGCTGGAATGTTAGGAAAAATAAAAATCCTAGAAGAGTTATCAACACAAGAGATGCAAGAAGTATATAATCTAAATGTTTATGCAAACAAAGAGTTGTTGGATATTTTAAAACACACAAAGATAAAAAACATCCTAGCTATCTCTTCAGGTGCTTCAAAAACTGGATATAAAGGTTGGGGTTCATACTCTTTATCAAAAGCAGCTATTAATATGCTAATAAATCTATACGCAAATGAAATGCCAAATACCAAGCTTTTAGCTGTGGCTCCAGGAGTTATAAAAACTCCTATGACTGATTATATAAGATTCGAAATTGATTCAGAGATTTTTACTTCAGCAAAAAAATTAAATGAAGGCACTGTCCAAACTCCCCAAGAAACAGCTATAAAAATAGATACTTTAATAAATAGAATTGATGAATTTGAATCAGGTATTTATGTGGATGTAAGAAAAATATAAAAACTCTTCTTACTTTCTATTAACTTTTTATGTTTATAATCTTGAAAAACAAGAGATTATAATGAAACTATTAATAAAAACTATTTTGATTTTAGTAAGTATATTTACTATTACTTTGTTACTTATAAAATTTACAGGTGTTTTAACTGTTGATGATATAAAAGAAATTTTTTCAAATTTAAAATCACAACCTTCTTATATATTAGGAGCATTAATAGTATTTTTCTTATTTATTGACTTATTTATTGCAGTGCCAACAATGACTATTATCATACTTGCTGGATATTTTATAGGCTTCGAATTAGCACTATTTTATACAACTATTGGGTTATTAAGTGCTTCTTTAACTGGATACTTTTTATCAAAGAAATATGGTAAAAAAGTATTAAACAAATTATCTTCAAATGAAGAACAAAAACAAGAAATGACAGATTTATTCAATAAACATGGTGTTTTAGTACTTGTTTTATCAAGAGCTGTTCCAATGCTTTCTGAAATTTCATCTTGCCTTGCAGGAGCTTGTAATATGTCTTTTAAACGATTTTTATTAGCTTGGTTTTTTGGAACCATCCCTTATGTATGTGTTATTACATATGCAGGTTCTATTAGTAATCTAGATAATCCAATGCCAGCTATTTATGCAGCTTTAGGAATAACAGTTACTTTTTGGTTTATTTGGATGGTTTTTATGAAAATAGATAAAAAGAAAAGTACTCAAAAAATTCATTAATATTAAGAAGCTATGATAAAAAAAGATATAAACAAAGTATAGTTTTATACTTGTTTATATCTATATTTTTAAATAGCCAAGTTTCTCATAAAATTACTAGCGATTATAGAAGCTCTTTCTTTAAACTTCAGTGCAATATCTTCTGTATAAAGTTTATCTAAAGATTCAAAAAATAGTTTTAACCATGTTTCAAAAGATTCTCTATCTAATCCTGATATTTGCATATGTGGAGCAAAAGGAGAACCGTTGTAGTTCCCTCTTCCAAAAGATATTGTATACCAAAAATCAGTAAGTAATGTTATATGTTTTTGCCAAATTTCAGACTTCATATCAGGTCCTAATTTTTCTATAAAAAAAGGAGATATTTTTTCATTTTTCATAACTTTTGTATAAAAAGCTATTACTAATTTATTTATATTCTCTTTTGTAATTTCATTACTTTGCATGATGATGTTTTTTCCTCTTAATTGATTTTATATTTATAATCATAGCGATAGAAACTATAAAAGCAATTACAAAGAATCCAGCGAACACATAAAGTGTTTGAGAATATGAACCAGTTGCGTCTTTTACCATAGAGATAATTAGTGGTCCAACAAGCCCAGCTGCTGCCCATGCAGTTAAAATATAACCATGAATTGCACCAAGCTCTTTTGTTCCAAAAATATCTCCAATATATGCAGGAATTGAAGCAAATCCTCCACCATAACAAGTCATAATAAAGTATAAAACAACTTGGAATACTATGATTTCTGTAATTGATGGCAACATATAAAAAGCTACTATTTGAGTTGCAAAGAAAATTACATAAACAATAGGTCGTGTTAGATAATCACTTAATGATGCCCACATAAGTCGCCCTGCTCCATTGAATATTCCCATTAAACCAACAGCTGCTGCTGCTGCGATTGCTGAGATTCCTAAAACTTCTTGAAGAAGTGGAGAAGCAACACCAATAATGGCAATTCCACATGTTACATTTATAAATAACATAATCCAAAGACCATAAAATCTAGGAGTCTTAACAGCTTCATTAAGACCTAAAAAAGCTAAGTCTTCTTTGATTTTCTTTTTACCTTCTTTGATTTTTTGCTCAAACTTCTTTGGTAAATATTCATCATGTGGCTTTTCCAAATATAAAGCTGATGCAAACATTACTACAAAATAAACAGCTCCTAAAATAAAAAATGTTCCAGCAATTCCAACAGCTTCTATTAATATTTTAATAGTTGGTCCCCAAATAGCAGATGCAAAACCAAATCCCATGATTGCAAGTCCTGTTGCCATTCCTCTTCTATCTGGAAACCATTTTACAAGTGTTGAAACAGGTGAAATATATCCAATTCCAAGACCACAACCACCTAATACTCCATAAAAAAAGTATAGCAATAACTTTGATTCCATCATAATTGCAAGGCCTGAACCCATAGTTCCTATTCCAAATAATGAAGCTGCAATTATTGCAGAAACCCTAGGACCATTTTTCTCTACAAATTTTCCCATAAGTGCAGCACTTAAGCCCAAAAAGAAAATTGCAATACTAAAAGCAATTGTAACATCAGTCAAATCCCAATTCATTTGCGCTTGAATTGGTTTCACATATACACTCCATGCATAAACAGAGCCTATACAAATATGAACTCCTACAGCACTAAGTGCCATGAGCCAACGATTTTTTTCTACCATTTTTTATTCCCTAAATATAAAAGTACGCGAATTTTATTGAAAAGTAAGTAAAAGCCAATTAAAACTAGTAAAAAAATAAATATATTATGAATATTCTATTTGTTATAATAATCAATATTTATAATAAAAGAGAAAAAATGTCTATTGCAATTATGTGTTCAGGTGGGGATTCATGTGGTATGAACCCTGCTATTAAAAGCTTTGTTGATTATTCTTATGAAAAAGGCTTAGAGCCTTATTTTATATATGATGGATTTGAAGGATTAATTGATAATAAAATCAAAAAAGCTCAACACAAAGACGTAGCAGGAATTATCCATCTTGGTGGAACTATTATAAAAACTTCAAGATCACAAAGATTTTTTGAGAAAAAATATAGACAAATAGCCTATGAAAATTTACAAAAACACAATATTACAAAATTGATAGTTCTTGGTGGAGATGGTTCATTTAGAGGATTAGATGTTTTCTCAAAAGAGTTTGATTTATCTTTTGTAGGAGTTCCAGCTACTATTGATAATGATATTTATGGAAGTTCTTATTCTCTTGGAGTTGATACAGCTTTAAATGTAATAAAAGACGCAATTGATCAAATAAGAGATACAGCATCTTCAACAAAAAGAGCTTTTGTAATAGAAACAATGGGAAGAGATTTTGGATATTTAGCTGCAATTTCAGCAATCACAAGTGGTGCTGAGATTTGTCTTATTTCTGAAGTAAAAATAGATTTTAAAAGTTTAGAAATAAGATTAAAAGATGAGTTAAAACAAGGAAGAGAGTATATTATTGCTATTGTTTCAGAAGGAACAAAACAAACAAATGAGCTTTCTACTTGGATAAGTAATAAATTAAAAATTGAAACAAGAACTATAGTTTTGGGACATATTCAAAGAGGTGGAAATCCAAGTGTTTTTGAAAGACTTATTGCAAATGAGTTTATAACATATTCAATTGATAAACTTTTAAAAAGTAAAACTCAAGCTGCAGTTATTTATAAAAACTCTAAATTTAAGTTTGTGAATATTGATTCAATTTCAAATAAAAAACAAAAGCTTGATAAACAAATAATAAAACAACTTGAGAAAATAATTAAGTAAGTAATATTTAAAAACAATTAATTTGTAAGTGATTACAATCAAGGTAAAACGCTCAATATATAGATACAATACCTATAAATAATTTTAATATGGTTATATTTTCTAAGGAGTATTCATGAAAATTAAAAATAATAGTATTCAAATTAAAAATAAACTTATTTTTTTAGTAATTATGCCAGTTATTGCGTTAATTCTAATATCAACTATTTTCACTTATGAAAATTATAAAAAACACACAAATTTAAATAAAATCCAAAAATTAATAGACCTAAGTAATAAAACAGCTCTTCTAATTCATGAAATCCAAATAGAAAGAGGGGCGAGTACTGGATATTTAGGGAATAAAGATGCATTTTATGAGCTTTTAAAACTTCAAAGAGAAAAAACTTTAAAACAAAAAAAAGAATTAATTGAATTTTTAAAGACACTTGATAAAAGTTTATTTGATAAAGAATTTAAGAATAAATTAGAAGAAATAACAAATACATTAAATCAATTAGAACAATATAGAGAAAAAATTGATTTACATAATATTAGTGCATCAGAAATAATCGAATATTATACTTCTTTAAATAAAGAGTTTTTAGAAATCATTTTATATATTTCAAAAATATCAACAAATTCAGAGATATCTTTAGAATTAATTTCATTTGTTAATCTTTTATATGCAAAAGATATTGTTGGAATACAAAGAGCATTAGGAATTGCAATTTTAAATAAGAATGCAGATAAAAATGCAATCAATGATTTTTATAATTTGATTAAAACTGAAA
>JAHIWE010000170.1 GCA_018816105.1 bacterium
AATGCTTTTTTTTCAAATGTTTCAAAAGATAAAAAAACACCTAATCCTGTTTTTTTATTATAATCAAAGATAGAACGACTCACCACATCTCTTGGTGCTAATTCACCATCTTCATGATAGTCAAATAAAAATCTATATCCATTTTCATCAACAATATATGCACCCTCACCTCTTAATGCTTCTGATAACAAAGGTTTTCTAGCAAATGAAGTACCTTTTACAACTGTTGGATGAAATTGCATCATTTCCATATCTTTTAATGGAAGGTTTTTTTCAGCTATTATTCCTTGAATTTCACCAGCATTTGCAGTTGAGTTTGTATGATATCTATAAATAGAACCAACTCCGCCACTTGCAATAATTGTATTATGAGCAAAGGCAACTTTTTGATTTGTTTCGTTAGTAAAATATTGAACACCATAACAAATATCATCTTTTATTAGTAAATCACAAACTACAGATTCAGTAACAATTGCATGTTCACAATGTTCAAGTAAAAATAAATGCATTATTCTACCCGTTGCATCACCATCTGCGTGTAAAATTCTATTTCTACTATGGGCTGCTTCTTTGGTAAAAGCTAATTTGCCATCTTCATTTTTATCAAATTTCATTCCAGAATCAATTAGATTTTTAATAGCGGTGATTGATTTTTTACTTAGAAGTTCAACTGCATTTTTATCGTTATAACCAACACCTGCTGTTAAAGTATCTTTAATATGAGTTGGAATATCTGATTCATCAACTGCCGTTGCAATTCCCCCTTGTGCCCAAAAGGTATTGCAATTCCAAGTTGACATTTTACATAAAATCAAAACTCTCTTGTTTTTAGGTATTAATCTTGCTGCATTTAACCCAGCAACGCCTGTTCCTATTATTATATAATCATAAATCATTATTTTGTAACTTCTCGATTATTTTCGATTGGCGAAGAATCTGATGAAATATAAATTGGGTCACCTTTGTAACCACAACCACTGAATGATAATATAAAACCTGCTATAATTAGCACATGAAAAAAATTAATGAAATACTTAGTCATCTTAAAAATAATCCTGAATTCAGGAAGATTAATACATCTTTTTTAATAATGAAGTTCATAGATGTTCTTCCATTAAAACTAAAAAAAGGGGTAAAGTTTGGTTATGTTAAAAATCAAACTCTATATTTTGTATTAACCCATCCTGTTTATAAAATGGAATTCGAGTATAACAAAGCAGATATAAAATCATTATTAAAAAAATTCAAGATTGCAAATGTTGAAGACATAGGTTTTTTCGTAACAAATGTAATTGAAAAAAAAGAGCCAGAAAAACAGCCAGATCCATTGTATATTGAGCGTTCTTACGGTATTTTTCAAAACAATGCAAAAGATGAAAAACTTTTTAAAAAATTTGAGAAGATAAGAGAGATTATAAAAACCTCTTAAATAGCTTTTCAACCTCTTTATAATTAGGACAATAAATAGCTACTAAACTCCAAAAATCTCTGGAGTGATTCTTATGTTTTATATGAGCTAATTCATGAACAATTACATATTCCATAATTTCAATTGGGAATTTCATTAATAAAATATTAAAATTTAATCCATTTTTATGATTACAAGAGCCCCATGTTCTTTTATTTTTCCTATATGAAATTGATGTGGGAAATAAATTCATTTTTTTTGAAAACTCTTCTACTTTTGAAGGTAATATTTTTTTTATTTCATTTTTATAAAAAATATCAATATTTTTAATTTGATATTCCTCTAGTTTTTTCACTTCACCTAAAAACAAAAATTCATCATCATTTATTAATTTTTTTCTCATTTTTAAAATTGATGCTTCAATCCAATCTTTTTTCCTATTTATTAACTCTTTTGCATCAAAAATTGTAAAATATTTATTTGCTCTAATTTGTATTAAATCACTATTCAAAATACGTAAATAGCAATGTTTTATATTTTTTTTATTTTCTAATTTTACTGTTACTATTGTTTTATTAATTTCTATTTGAAAACTCAAACTATTCCTTAAGTAATTTTTTGTTAAAATCCGACACTATTATATCAAAAAATATAGTAATAATTTTATTGAGGAAGATGATAATGAAAATTGCGAACAGAATGGAGAACTTGTCTCCATCGGTTACTATGGCAATTACTGCCTTAGCTAGAGAGCTAAAAGCTCAGGGTAAAGATATACTAAGTTTTAGTGCTGGAGAGCCAGATTTTGACACTCCAGAAATCATCAAGCAAGCTGCTATTAAAGCAATTAATGATGGTCATACTAAATATACAGCAGTAGAAGGTATCATCGCTACCAAGCAAGCAATTATTAACAAATTAAAAAAAGATCATAATTTAGATTACAAATTAGATAATATTGTTATAAGTAATGGAGCAAAACACTCATTATTTAACCTTTTTCAAGTATTAATTGAAGAAGGTGATGAAGTTATTATTCCAGCACCATATTGGGTTACATATCCAGAACAAGTTAAGTTTTCAGATGGTGTTCCGGTATTTATTGATACAGACGATTCTACGGAATTTAAAATTACGCCAGAGCAATTAAAAGCTGCAATTACACCAAAAACAAAAGTTTTACTTTTAAACACTCCTTCAAATCCAACAGGATCTGTTTATTCAAGAGAAGAATTAACAGCTCTTGGTAAAGTTTTAGAAGGTACAGATATTTTAGTATTCTCAGATGAGATGTATGAAAAAATTATCTATAATGGTAAAAAATTCACAGCTGCTGCTGAAGTATCTGAAGATATGTATAAAAGAACTATTACAATCAATGGTTTAAGTAAAGCAGTAGCAATGACTGGTTGGAGATTTGGATATCTTGCAACTTGCGACGTTGCACTTGCAAAAGCATTAACTAAACTTCAAGGTCAAGTTACATCAAATATCAACACAATGACTCAATACGCAGCTATTCCTGCACTTGAAGGTGATGCTGATGAAACTATTGAAATGATGAGAGCTGCATTTGAAGAAAGAAAAAATATAGTTGTTAAATCTTTTAATGAAATTAAAGGACTTTCAACTATCGATCCAGATGGAGCATTTTACGCTTTTGTAAATATTAAAGCTGTAACAAATGACTCTATGAAATTTTGTGCTGAATTATTAGAGCAAAAAGGTGTAGCATTAGTTCCTGGACTTGCTTTTGGAACGGAAGGTTATGTTAGATTCTCTTTTGCTACAGACTTAGCAACTATTCAAGAGGGGATCAAAAGAATTAAAGAGTTTGTAGAAAACAAATAATGACTCCTCAAAAAAAAGCTACCGTTGTATCTTCAAGCGTTGCAGCGGTACTTACTCTAATGAAACTTGTAATCGGAATCGCTAGCGGTTCCGTTGCGGTTTTAGCATCTGCTGTTGATTCTGTTTTAGATATGTTCGTATCTATTTTTAACTATTTTGCTATTTCAAACTCTGAAAAACCAGCTGATAAAGTATTTAATTACGGAAGAGGGAAAATTGAAGCCCTAGCCTCTGTAATTGAAGGTACAATTATTACTATTTCTGGTTTATTCTTACTGTATCAAGCTATTACTAAAGCTATAAATGGTTCTGTTTCTCAATACTTAGATATATCTATATATGTGATGATTATGTCTTTAATAATAACTATTTCACTTGTTATATACTTAAATGGCGTTGCAAAAAGAACTAATTCGATGGTGATTAAAGCAGATGCACTACACTATAAAACAGACGTTTTTAGTAATGTAGCTGTTTTATCATCTTTATTACTTGTGACTTTTACAGGCTATGAAATCATAGATGTATTTGTAGGTGGAGGAATTGCTATTTATATCATTTACTCAGCTTATGAACTAATCCATGATGGAATTCTAGTGTTATTAGATAGAGCTGTTGATGCGCAACTTGTTTCAAAAATTGAAGAAATAATAAAAGACAACAATAAAGTAAATGCATACCATTTATTAAAAACAAGAGAAGCTGCAAACCAAACTTTTGTTGAAGTTCACTTAGTTTTTGACTGTATTATAACTCTAATGGAAGCCCATAGAGCAAGTGATTCAATTGAAAATAAAATTAAAAGATTAGACAAAAAAAGAGATTGGATTATTAATATTCATATGGACCCATATGATGATTTCAAAATTAATGATATTAATCACTAAATCTTTTAAATAATCATTACATAAGCTATTTTAGTTATAATTTTTCTATTATAACTAAAGGTTTTTTTCATGAATTATATAAAAATTCTAGGCGCAAGTGGCAGCAAAGCAAAAAATTTAAATACAACTTCTTTTCAAATATACAAAGATATAGTTATCGATGCTGGAAATATTTTAAATGCATTAGGTGATGAAGCAAGACATATAAATCATATTTTTTTAACACATTCTCATGCTGATCATATAACAGATTTACCCTTTATAATAGAAACTTTTTTTGATAAAAGAGAAACACCTCTTACTATTTATGCATTAGAAGAAACATTAGATGTTTTAAAAAAGCACTCATTTAATGATGTTATTTGGCCTGACTTTACAAAAATAAAACTACTTAATAAAAATGAATTTTCATTAATTTTAAAACCTATAAAATATAATGAAATCATAAAAATTCATAACTATTCAATAAAAGCAATTAAAGCAAATCATATAGCAGGATCTTGTGGGTTTGTAATTATAAAAAACCATCAAGGATTTATAATAAGTGGAGATACATATATAAATCCAGATATTTGGGAAGAGATAAATAGTAATGATGATATTAAATCATTAATAATAGAATGTTCTTATCCTGATAAATTACAAGAATTAGCACAAATAACAAAACATCTAACGCCAGAGCTAATCGCAAAAGGACTTGAAACAATAAAAAGAAAAAATTTATCAGTTTTTTATTATCATTTAAAACCTAGTTACAAAAAAGAATTATTAAAAGATATTAAAAAAAATAAACTGCTTAATTACAATGGTAAAATCCTAAATGAAGGGGATGTAATTCATATTGAAACAGGAAGTTTTGAAACTACTCTTTTAACGGAACATAAATTAGAAGAAATTATGAAAATAAATCTTGCTTTTAGTTCACAACATGATAAAAATAAATTACTTGAAGATATATTAACACTTACTAAAAATCTTACAAATGCTGATGCTGGAACATTATACATAAAATCAAAAGATGAACAATACTTAAGCTTTAAAGTAATACAAAATGACACATTAAATATAAAAATGGGTGGAACAAAAAATGATCTTAATTGGCCTGATTTAGCAATTTTTCAAGAAGATGGAAAAGTAAATAATAAAATGGTTGCTGTTGTCTGTGCAAATGAAAAAAGAATTATAAATGTTTCAGATGTTTATAAAACAAATAAATATAAATTTGAAGGAACTAAAGATTTTGATATGAAAACTTCTTATCGTTCAAAATCAATGTTAGTAATTCCATTAATTAATCATGAAAATGAAGTAATTGGCGTTTTACAACTTATTAATAAATTAAAAAATGGTGTAATAATAAACTTTAATAAATTAGATGAAAAAATCATTATTTCTCTGGCTTCTCAAGCTGCTATGGCATTAACTAATATGCAATTAATCACTAGTTTAGAAGATTTTATAGATGCTTTTGTATCAACAATTGCAAAAGCTATTGATACAAAATCACCGTATACAAGTGATCATATAGTTAAAGTTGAGAAAATAGCTTTATTAGTTGCTAAAGCTATTCATGAAGATAATACTATATATGAAAAAGTAAAATATAATGAAAATGACTATAAACAAATAGCTCTTGCTGCATGGATGCACGATATTGGTAAAATTTCAATGCCCGAGCATATAATAGACAAATCTACAAAACTTGAAAAAATATATGATCGAATTGATTTAATACAACAAAGATTTGAAATAATAAAACTAAATAAAGAAATAGATTTTTTAAAAAATCTAATTACAAAAGAAGAGTATGAAAATTATATTCAAGAAATAAATAATGATTTTGAATTTCTAAAAAGAATAAACTTAGGTGGAGAGTTTATGAATGATGACGATATTAAAAAACTAGAGCTAATTTCACAAAAAAAATACATTAAAAATAATGAGAAATTTACATTAATTACAGAAGATGAATTTTATAATTTATCAATTAAAAAAGGTACATTAACTAAAGAAGAGATTACAATAATAAGAAATCATGCACAACTTTCACTTGATATGATTTCTGAATTACCTTTTCCTAAAAAATATAAAGATGTATTAAATATAGCATGTAATCATCATGAAAAATTAAATGGCTTAGGATATCCCCGAGGTCTTAAAGCAGAAGAAATTAGCTTAGAAGATAGGATAATGATACTAGCTGATATCTTTGAAGCATTAACAGCATCAGCAAGACCATACAAAAATGCAATGACCTTATCAAAAGTAAAAAACATCTTAATATCTATGGCAAATAATGGAGAACTAGATAAAGATTTAATTAATTTTTTCTTTAATCATAGAATATTAGATGAGTATTCCAAAGAAGAATTAAAATCTTATCAGTTAGATTTAGAATTATAAAATAATGTTAAAAAAAAACTATAATTTTATTATAATTCCACTATTAATTGCTTCTTTTATTAGTTCGATATATATATATGTTCCAAATCTTCCCTCTTCTATTGATTCTAGATTAAGAGATTTTATGTTTACTTTAAGAGGTGAAATTAAACCTAAGAGTGATAGTGTTGCAATTGTAGATATAGATGAAAAATCTTTACAAACTTTTGGACAATGGCCTTGGTCTAGAGATATTTTGTCAAAAATTTTATACAACCTTACAAGTGCAGAAGTGGCAGTCATTGGATTCGATATTGTTTTTGCAGAAGAAGATAGAACTTCACCTCATAAAATTTTTAAAAAATTTGATATTAAACAAAAAAATATCCCAAATTTTGATTTGGATTTTTCTCAAGCAATTGCTAATACTCCAACTATTCTTGGATATCAATTTGAACTTACAAACAAAAAATATATAAATAAAAATGCCCCTTCAATTCAAACAATATTTATTGAAAAAAATAAAAAACAAGGAGAAAATTATCTAATCACAGCCCAAGGAACTATTTTAAATATTCCAATACTTCAAGATAGTTCTTACTCTTCTGGTTTTTTTAATAACATACCTGACGATACAGGAATAATTAGAAGTATCCCTTTGATAATATCATATGAAGATGAAATTTATCCTTCTTTGAGTCTTGAAACTTTAAGAATAGGATTAGGAATAAATAAAATATATATAAACTATGATGAAAATGGAATTAAAAATCTTCAAGTAGGCGATTTTATGATTCCAACAGATAGATATGGTAGATTATTGATTAATTTTAGAGGAAAAGAAAAAACATTTAAATACATATCAGCACTTGATATTTATAATAATAGTTTTAATAAAGAAGATATTACAAATAAAATTATACTCATTGGAACTTCTGCTGCTGCACTTATGGATTTAAGAGCAACTCCTTTTGAATCTATATTTCCAGGGGTTGAAATCCATGCCAATGCAATTGATAACATAATATCTCAAGACTTTTTATATAAGGCCTCTTGGGTTGAAGGTGTAAATATTGTAATCATATTTGTTCTAAGTTTCTTTACATTTTTTATTATTAGAAAAATTCCTATTTGGTTAACTCCTATTTTTACTATTTTATTTTTATTTGTTACCATCTATTATATTTATTATCTAATGTTTAATACAGGAGTTGTTTTAAATATCTTATTTCCAATATTTTCAATTATTTTAAGTGGAATTATTAGTTTAATTATTGGATATTTTTATGAAATCAAAAAGAAAGAAGAAATTAAAAATAAATTTGCTTCTAAAGTATCAAAAGATGTTATGGAAGAATTATTAAAAAACATTGATGACAATAGTCTAAAAGCACAAAATAAAGAAGTAAGCATCTTCTTTAGTGATATTAGAGGATTTACAAATATTTCTGAAAAGATAAATAAACCAGAACTTCTAATTAAATATTTAAATCAATATATGACACCTATGAGCAAAATAATAATTAAAAATAATGGAACAATAGATAAATATATAGGTGATTCAATTATGGCTTATTGGAATGCTCCTTTTGATATAGACAATCATGCTGATAAAGCAGTAATTAGTGCTTTAGAGCAATTAGAAGAATTAAAAAAACTAAATATTATTCTAAAAGATTTAGATCAACCCCAAATAAATATTGGAATTGGAATAACAACAGGAATAGCAACAGTCGGAGAAATAGGAAGCATTGGAAGAAGTGATTATACAATTATTGGTGATAATGTAAATTTGGGTTCTAGAATAGAATCTTTATGTAAATTTTATGGGTGTAATTTAATAATATCTGAAAATACAAAAGAGAAACTAAAAGAAAATTATATTTTTAGATATTTAGATTTTGTTCAAGTTAAGGGAAAAGAAATACCAATAAAACTTTGGGAAGTTATATCATTGGAAAATGATTACAAAAATATTAACAATGAATTAGAAAAATATAGCCAAGCAATAAAAGAATTTGAAAATAAAGAATTAGAAAAAGCATTAGCAATATTTCATAAATTAAATACTGAATATGAAAAGAAAAAAATTTACGATATTTATATTCATAGATGTGAAGAATTTATCAAAAATAAGAATTTTTCTTTATTACATAAACATGAATTTAAATAATGATATAATATAATAACTTTTAAAATGGATAAACAATGTATCTAAAATTAATAATTTTAGCCTTTTTAAGTATTTTTATAGAGGCAAATAATGAAATAACAACAAATAATATAGTTAAAGCTCAAGAAGAACAATATACACAATCAATAGAAAATTCAAATGATTATATAACCGCTTCAGTTATGTATAAAATAAAAGATTATCAGAAATCTTATGAACTATTTTTTAAACTATTTACAATAGATTCATATAATATTAATGTTAATTATTTTTTAGCCTTAAGTGCAATTCAAATAAATAAGAATGACGAAGCAATGGCCGCTTTTGAAAGAATTTTAACTCAAAAGCCAGATTTCAATCAAGCAAGATATGAATATGCAAAACTTCTTTTTAAATTAAATTTGAAGAATGATGCAAAAAAAGAGTTTATGATTTTAAGTAAATCGGATATTAATAACAATACTAAAAAATCTGTAGATAACTATTTAGATGCAATAAACAAAGAATCCAAATATTTTTATGCAAATGCTTCAATTTTAGTGGGTGTAGGAAGAAGTACGAATGTTAATAGTGGCTTAGATTCTCCTGAATATAGATTGTCAGGATTAAATAATATTTCAGTAAGTGGAGAAAAACCTATTGCTGATAATTATCATAATGAAATGTTAATGCTAAATTTCTCAAATAATTTTAAAGACTCTTCATATACTCTAAAAAATTCTATTTTTATTTATAATAAAAATTACTTTCATGAAAATATGGAAAATTTAACAGCTTATTCTTATAAACCAACTATCTTATATTTTGATCAAAAAACAAAAAATATTTATAGTTTGAATTTTGGTTTTACAAGAATAGATAAAAAAGATAATGAAAATTTTAATATTTTTAATTTAACACCTAGTTTTTCTAATTCTTCCATTTTAAGTTCTTTAAATTATCAAAGAATATTATATTTAGATGAATCAGATAAAGATAAAAACTTTGACAAGTATGAGTTTTTATTAAAATATAATTTATTAACTACTTTAAATATTTATTCAAAATTCTCAAAAAGTGTAAGAATAGATACCACAAGAATCGATTTAGATAAAAATAGTATACTAACTGGGATGGAGTATGTTTATCAAATTAATAATAAAAATTTAATAAAATTCGATTTAGAATACATGAAGAGTTATTATAAATATACAAATAATTATTTTGATTCAAAAAGAGAAGATAACTATTATTTTGTAGGATTATCTTATTTAACTAAAATAAATAAAGAAAATCAAATTATGTTATCTACTTCTTTTACAAAAAATAATTCTAATCAAGGAGCATATCCTTATGAAGAAATTGATGGCAAAATAAACTATATAAAAACATTCAATTGGTAAAGGAATAAAAGATGAAAAAGCTTATTTTATTTTTGCTTTTTATTAGTAACTTTTTATTAGCAAATAATATAGGAAAAATTGTTTCATTTAACGGTGAAGCAATTATTATAAGAGAAGGTGAAAGTATCCAAGTAGATAAAAACTCTATTTTTCAAAAAGATGATACTTTAAATACAAAAGAAAATACAAAATTACAAATACTTTTTTTGGATAATACAATTATTTCCGTAGGTCAAAATTCTATATTAAAAATAAATGATTATTTATTTGAAGAAAAAAATACCAAAGCAGAATTTGCAATGGTAAAAGGTATATTTAGAACAATTACAGGGAAAATTGGAAAAATTGCGCCTGAAAATTTCAAATTAAAAACTAAAAGTGCTTCTATTGGAATAAGAGGAACACAAATTGTCGTTGCTCTTGAAAATAATAATGAAAAGATATTTTGTACAGAAGGTCAAATTGAAATAAAAAACAATATAACAAATGATAGTATTATTGTAAATAAAGGTGAATTCATCTCCTTTGAAGAAAAAAGTAATGATAAATTCAAAACGAAAAGAATCAAAAAAAATGATTTAGAAAAGATAAATAAAGATTTAGAGATTCAAGAAAATTTACCTATTGATAATATTTCTGTAAATAGTAATAAAGAAAATATTTCTGCATCTACCAGTATAAAAAATGATACTACTAAAGAAAATATTTCTACAAATACTGAGAGTACTAATACTTCAGAAAATGTTTCTACAAATTCAGAAAATGCTTCTACGAATTCAGAAAATGCTAATACTTCAGAAAATGCTTCTACAAACAACACTAATAGTGAAAATATTATTAATTCAGAGAGTATTTCTTCTAATGAAGAAGTATTAACAAATAAAGTAGTAAATACAATTAAAGAAGCAACCCCAATAGTTACTCTTCCTTCAACAAGTGTAAGTAACACTTTAAGTGGAGATTTAAGTGGATTAGATAATGTAGCAAATTTTATTACTAAAACACCTTCACTATTTTTCAGAATAAGTAATTCAACAGCTAGTTATATTGGTAATTTTCCAAGTGAATTATCATCAACTAATAATTTAGTTAATATAACAGGTCAAACAGTTGCAATTCCTAGTGATAGTAGAATATCTATGGATATAGATTTTGGAAAAACTGCTAATGAAATTTCAAATGGAAAAATTAATATTAGTGATATTGGAAATGGTACAAATAAGATACTTACCTTTGATGGAGATTTAAATGGTAATTCTGCAACTTTTTCCCTAAGTCCTACTGGAACAACACAAGGAAGTGGTGGTTCAGGTACATTGTATGGAATTACTGCCAATTATATGAAAGGAAATATTAATTTAAAATCTACAGATAACGTAGAAATTAGCTCAGATTTTAGTGCAAAAAAACAGTAAAAATAGAATATAAAATACAAAGTAACAAAAAGCATAATATAACTATTTATTAGCTATCATGCCATATTATTTAACTAAAAAATACCGATTTTACGGGAGAATTAAAAATATATGGCGTTGATAGACTTACAAAACATTTCAAAACAATACGACACAAAAATTATTTTAAAAGATGCAAATTTTACTTTAAACA
The DNA here is from genome assembly GCA_018816105.1 of bacterium. Taxonomy (GTDB): domain Bacteria; phylum Campylobacterota; class Campylobacteria; order Campylobacterales; family Arcobacteraceae; genus Aliarcobacter. Next base: position 11,692 of record JAHIWE010000170.1, read on the forward strand.
GTGGACAAAGAATCGCAGTAATTGGGCAAAATGGTCAAGGGAAATCTACACTTTTTAAAATAATTATGAGAGATACAGAACCTGATAGTGGGGAAATGGCTATTGATAAATCTCTTAAAATTGAGATGCTTGATCAACAACCAAAATTTAAAGCAAACCTTCTTGTAAGAGATGCTATTGAAGAGCAATTAGCTGAGCTAAAATCTGCTAAAAATGAGTATGAAGCAATAACAAATAAATTAGTAACAAACTATGAAGATGAAAATTTAATTCGAAGACAAAGTGAACTAGCAAGTTTTATTGATTTTCACAATGCTTGGGATTTAGATAATATGGTTGAGCGTGTTTTAGTTGAATTCCAATTAAAACAGTATGAATTCAAAGATGTAAACCTTTTAAGTGGAGGTGAGCAGCGTCGTGTTAGTCTTGCTGGACTTCTACTTAAAAAACCTGATGTTTTACTTTTAGATGAACCTACAAATCATCTTGATGTTTATATGGTTGAATTTTTAGAACAACTACTTTTAAAAAACAATTTCACCCTACTTTTTATTTCACATGATAGATATTTTATTGATAATATTGCAACAAGTGTGGTTGAAGTTGAAGATGGTGTATTAAGAAAATTTAATGGTGGATATTCAGCTTATCTTGAGCAAAAAACTCATCTTTTGGAAAATTTACAAAAAGATCATGAAAATCTTTTACGACTTGTTAAACGTGAAGCCCATTGGATGCAAAGAGGTGTGACAGCTAGAAGAAAAAGAAACGAAAGAAGAAAATCAGAGTATTTTGACTTAAAAAAACAAGCTAGAAGTAATCCTGCTCAAATTAGAAAAATGAGCTTAGAACTGCAAAGAGAGCAAAAATCATTTAATACAGATGATAATCAAAAAAATAAAAAGAAAATGCTTTATGAGTTAGATGATATTTGTAAAACTCTTGGAGATAAGGAACTTATTAAAGATTTTACAACAAGAATTCTACAAAAAGACACAATTGCAATAGTTGGGCCCAATGGAAGTGGAAAATCTACCCTTTTAAAAATCTTTATGGAAAAAATGACAGTTGATAGTGGAGCATTTAAAAAAGGTGATTTCAATATTGGATATTTTGATCAACAAAGAGATATGTTAGATGATGAACGAAATATATTAGAAACATTTTGTCCAAATGGTGGAGATAGGGTTATTTTAGATGATGGCAGAAACATGCATGTTTTTGGTTATTTAAAAAACTTCTTATTCCCAAGAGAGTATCTTGATAAAAAAGTTGGTACATTAAGTGGTGGAGAAAAAAATAGAGTTGCCCTTGCCCTACTTTTTACTAGAAAAGTTGATTGTTTGATTCTAGATGAACCTACAAATGACTTAGATATTCCAACAATTAATATCCTTGAAGAGTATTTACAAAACTTTCAAGGTGCTTTAATATTTGTATCTCATGACAGATATTTTGTTGATAAAATTGCTAAAAAACTTTTTGTATTTCAAGGAAATTCAAGAATTATGGAAAGTTTCCAACCTTATACTGAATATTTAGAAATTGAAAAAGAGATAAAAGATCTTGAATCATTTGAAAAAGAAGTAGAAAAAGAAATATCAACTCCAAAAACTGTTCAAACAATAAAAAAACAAACTAAACTATCATATAAAGATCAAAGAGAATATGATATGTTACCTGAAGAGTTAGAAAAACTAGAGTTAAAACTTGAAGAAATAAATTCTTGTTTAATGGATCCTAAGTGTTATGAGCAAAAAGGAATTGTTGCCATGTCAAATGAGTTAGATGAAACAAAAGAGATTTATGAGCAAAAAGTGGAAAGATTTTTAGAACTAGAAGAATTAATAGAAAGCTTTAATTCTTAAAAAGCTATAATTCAAAAAATAATAATATTTATAAGGATTTTATATGAGCTTAAAAGAGCAGTTAAAAGAAGATTTAAAAACAGCGATGAGAGAAAAAGAAGTTGTAAAAAGAGACTCTATTCGATCTATAAATACTATGATTAAACAAATAGAAGTTGATGAAAGAAGAGAGCTTAATGATGAAGAAGTTATTAAACTTATTCAAAAAGGAATCAAACAAAGAGAAGAAGCAATAGCTCAATATAGTACAGCTTCAAGGGATGATTTAGTTCAAAAAGAACAAGAGCAAGTTGATATTTTTATGTTATACCTTCCAGCACAAGTAAGTGATAATGAGTTAGAAGTAGGAATGAAAGAAATAATATCTCAAACAGGAGCTGCTTCAATGAAAGATATGGGAAAAGTTATGGGAGCTGCAACTAAAAAATTTGCAGGTGTTGCAGATGGAAAAAGAATAAATGAAATGGTGAAAAAACTTTTATCATAAAAATTAAATAATATCTAGGAATTTGTTATGAATGAAATACTTAAAAAAATCTTTGAACAACTATCACAAAGGGAAAAAGAATTAGTAAATTCAAATAATTTGGATTCACCAGAAAAATTAATCCCTCTTTTATTAAAAAGAGTTTGTCCTGAAAATGTACAACATTTAGCATCATTAATAAAGCAATCACTTCTTCCGTCTATTTGTTCTAAAACAAATGATGAAATTGATTCACTTTTTAATCAAATAGATAATGATTCAACTCTTTTATTCAAAAAAGAGATTCAAGATAAAATAGAAGAGTTCATAACAAAAAGATTCGAAAGAGATAAAAAAGTAGTAATTGAAAGAACTTCTGATATCTCAAAACTTGTTTTCCTTATGGAAGAGTATTTAAATGAAGCAATTTCTAGTAATGGTTCTGGTTCTAAAAATGTTTTAAATATTAAAGAAAAAATTGAAGCTATAAATATTAATGAAAATGGCATAGAAGCTCTTGCAAAACTACAAAATGAACTTGTAAATGCTGCAACATTAATAGAAAAAGAAATGAATACAGTTACAAGTAAACTGGAAACTGGAAAAACAAAAGTTCAAGAACTTGAAGAAAAAGTAAAAAATTTAGAAAATGAATTAACAAAAACAAAAACTGAAAATATGAAAGATTCTTTAACTGGATTATTAACAAGAAAAGCTTTTACAGAAGAAGTTAAAAAAATAGAAAGTGCTTATACTAGAATAAACACTCAATATGCTGTAGTTTTCTTTGATTTAGACCATTTTAAAAAAATAAATGATACATATGGCCATGAATGTGGAGATGTTGTATTATCAACTTTTGGGAAAATAGTAAATAAAAGTGTTAGAGACCACGATATAGTAGGAAGATATGGTGGTGAAGAGTTTGTTGCAATTATTCATTTTAATCTAAATAGAGAACTTCTACAATTCTTAAAAAGAATCAAAACAATTGTAACAGAAAATAGTTTTGTATATAAAGATCAAAAAATAAAAGTTACTTTCTCAGCTGGTGTTACACTAAGAAGTAGTTATGATACATACGAAAATGCTTTACAAAAAGCTGATATGCTTTTATATCAAGCAAAAGAAGCAGGAAGAAATAGAATTATCTTAGAAAACGGAATGGAAATTTAATCTCATATGAAAATAAATAAATTTTTAAAAATAGTATTATTTATTGCAGCTACATCGGTATTATTTACAGCGTGTGCAAATAAATCACCTAATAAAAATATTAAAAAAATAGAAAAAACAAAAAGTCAAAATATCAATAATATTTTAAATGATCCAAAATTATTTGAATATGATGCTAGACAAAAACTATATAAAAATAAATCTACTCAAGAGCAAAATAGAAATAATTTAATATTAATGTTCTCAGGTCTATGCTCAGATAAAAAAGGTAAATTAGTTTATATAGATCATTTTATTAATAAAACTTATGTTAATTCTTATGCTAAAAATAAAGCTTATATTTGTGAAGTAGACAATATTCCTTATTTTATTGGACATATTGCAAGTCAAAATTCTAATAGTTTTTTATCAATAAGCATAGATGAAAAAACAAAAAAAGATTATTTAGACAAACAAAATGATATGAAGGCTGAATCAGGTTTTGAAAATGCAAGTTCAAAAGTAGACTCAAAATTTGAAGCAATAATTCCTAGTTCTGAAAATGTTGAAGTTAGTATAAGAGAAAGACAAGAAATTCAAAAAAGAGAAAAAGCAAGAGAGCAAAAAACTAAACTTTTATTCAATAAAAAAGATCAAACAACAATGACATTTTTCGATTCTTGGAAACAAACAGGAAAAGATCCACTTTGCCCTACAAAATGTAAAAGTATAAATAAAAGAAGTACTGGTTTTACAACATTAAAAGAAGCAACTGATAGTAAGTGGCAAATTCTTTCTAAAATTGGTGAAACATCAGAAATGATAGATGAAACTTGTACATGCACAGGTTTTTCTGTTGTATTAAAAAAACAAGCTATTGAAGAGCAAGCAAGTAAATAAAGATTATTTCTTTATTTATTTGTAATTTAATTACCTAAATCACAAAATTTTCTCCTGACCAATTCTATATAAACTAAAATCGTATTTTATTGGATCAGAACTATCAAACTCTTTTAATTTTTGAGTTATTAATAATGCTGATTTTAAATCATAACTTTGTCTATCTAAAAGTCCTAGTTTTTGAGATACTTTGAAAGTGTGAGTATCAAGGGGCAAAATCAAATCTTTTTTATCAATATCACGCCAAAGTCCTAAATCTAAATTATCATCTCTTACCATCCAACGTAAAAACATATTCCATCTTTTATATGGAGCATTTCCTAACTCTTTTATAATTCCTTGTTTATCTCTTTTAAAAGGGCTAGAAATTAAAAAGGTGAAGCCTTGTGATTTATAATTTGCAATATTGTGGATTTTCTGAATGAGTGCATCAATCCCCTCTAAAATTGAGTTATCTTTTTTGTAGGCATTTAGAAAAATCAAGTTTAAACTATCTTCATTTTTTAATCGTTTAAAGGTTTTAAATACTGTTTTTATATCTTGAGCATTTTGAAATCTATAATAATACTTATCTAATTCCTTATCTATTATCTCATCACTTTTTTCAAGAAGTGAGAAATCCAAACTATCTAAAAATTTCACTATTAGTTTTGCATTTCCATAAGCAAACAAAGCACATAAAAGAATAATAAATTCATCATTGTATCTACTTGCTACCATCAAAGGATCTGGTTTATCATAATTTAGTTCTGAATTAATGTTTCTAAAAGAGACTTCATTATCTAAAAGTTCTTTGATTTTTTTATCATTTATTGTCATATTTTTCCTAAAATTTGTATACAAACTTTTTTAGTTATAATAGCATTTCAAAAAAGTAAAATGGATTAAAATTATGCAAAATATACTAATTACTGGTTGTTCTTCAGGTATTGGACTTGAAACAGCTTTAATATTAAAACGAAATAACTATAAAGTTTATGCAAGTGCTAGAAAAGCAAAAGATGTTGAAATGTTAGAAAATTTAGGCTTTGAAACTTTTAAAATAGATGTAAGAAATAAAGAAGATATAACAAATGCCATAGAAACAATTATAAAAAATGATTTAAAACTAGATGCTGTTTTTAACAACGCTGGATATGGGCAGCCAGGAGCTGTTGAAGATCTAAGTGTTGAAGTATTAAGAAAACAATTTAATACTAACTTCTTTGGTCTGCATGAGCTCACTATTCAAGCTATGAAACTATTTAGAAAGCAAGGCTTTGGAAAAATCATTCAACATAGTTCAGTTTTAGGAATTATTTCTTTGAAATATAGAGGCGCTTATAATGCTAGTAAATACGCAATTGAAGGATTAAATGATACTTTAAGACAAGAAGTTATAGGTAGTAATATTTTTATTAGTACAATTAATACAGGGCCTGTAAGCTCAAAATTTAGAGAAAATGCCTTAAAAAAATTTAATAAAAATATAAATATTGAAAATAGTTATTTTAGTGAAGTATATAAAAAAGAATTAAAGACACGACTTGAAACAAGTGAAGATAAAGCACCTTTTAATCTCCCAGCTTCAAGTGTAGCAAATGTGGTTTTAAAAATCATGCAAACTTCAAAACCAAAAGCTAGATATTACGTAACAACTGCAACTCATATTTTAGGATTTTTAAAAAGAGTTCTATCAACTTCTTTAATGGATAGATTGCTAAATAAAATATAAAAAAGAAGAGATAATCTCTTCTTTTTAATTAATCTCTTTTGAATTAGCTAAACCTTGTAAATAATCAGATATTTGTATTAAACAAAAAGTAATCAAAAATATCATTAAACCAGGAAAGAAACTAACCCACCAAGAAATATCAATAACAGCCTTTCCGTCACTTAATAAACTTCCCCAAGACATTTGTGGAGCATTTATTCCAAGTCCTAAAAATGAAAGTCCTGATTCTGCTAAAATTGATCCACCTACTCCAAAAGTAAATGAAATCAAAAAAATTGGAGCTAATATTGGAGCAAAATATTTAAATATGATTTTAAAAGTTGAAACCTTTGAAAGTTTTAATATTTTGATATATGGTTTATTCCCAATTGCAAAACTTTCACTTCTGATTAATCTTGACATTCCCATCCAACCTGTAATTGAAATGACAATTATTAAAATTACAGATGAAGCTTGAATATATGAAACCAAAGCTAAAAGTAAAAAAAATGTTGGAAATGTTAAAAACAGATCAATTACAATAGTAATGGTTCTATCAACATTTCCTTTGAAATACCCAGCTGTAATTCCAATAAATAAACCAACAATAGAAGATATAGAGGCTGCTAAAAAACCAATAATTAAAGAAGTTTGACCACCTTCAAGAATTCTAGCTAGCATATCACGACCTAATCTATCTGTTCCAAATAAATGCTGTAATGATGGTGCTTCTAAAATTTTACTTGGATCCAATTGATATGGAGATACTGTATAAAATAAAGGTAATAAAAACATAGCTAAAATAACTGCTAATAAAAGTGTTAAAGCTACTTTAAACATCTATTCTAGTTCTTTGTATATGAATAATAAGAAAGTGAACTTTTGCCAAATTGTTTAGTTTTATTAAGTGAAAATTTACCTAAGACTTCTGGCATTTCAAGAGAACTTACATGCTCAATAATAATTATATAAATATTATCAACTTCAATATTTCTAATCATTGCAAATGATTTTTCATAAATATCTTCCATTCCATCTCTATAATCAAAAGGAGGATCTACATATAAAACTATCTCATCTTTTGAATTTCTTAAAAATTCAAGAATCAAAGGAGTTTGAACAAAAGTATTACCTTGAACTGTTTGACATTTTTCCATATCTACTGCTTTGCAATTTTTTAATAAAATTTGATACGAATATTTGTCAAGTTCTATAAAATAAGATCTTTTAGCATCTCTACTAATAGCTTCAAGACCAATAGAACCACTTCCAGCGAATGATTCTATGAAAATTTTATCGATAATATCAAACTGTAAAACATTAAATAAAGACTCTTTTAATCTAGCTTTAGAACTTCTTGTTACATCTAAAGATGGAAGTTCTAAAATCTTCCCTTTATATTTACCTGCAATTATTTTTGTGGTTGGTTTATCAGTCTTCATGTTTTACCTCTTATAAGATTTTATTATCTAGCATAACTTTCAGCTCGTAGTTCTCTAATAACATTAACCTTGATTTCGCCAGGATATTGAACTTTTTGTTCAATCTCTTTAGCAATTTCAGTAGCTAATAATATAGCTTCATCATCATTTACAAGTTCAGCTTTTACTATAACTCTAACTTCACGTCCAGCATTAATAGCATATGCATTTAATACCCCCAATTTACTAGTAGAGATATTTTCAACCTCTTCTACTCTTTTTAAGAAGCTTTCTAATACTTCTCTTCTAGCACCTGGTCTTGCAGCACTTAAAGCATCAGCAGCACAAACTGATATTGGACAACTTATGTATCTTTTAGATGATCAAACTGTTGGTACTGTCAGTAGTTGCTCTATTCCAGTTGGATATTGTGTAGAGGTACCAGATAGCTCTCATGTTAGAATTGAAATTAATATGGCCGTAGATTTACTTGGAGCAGTTAGTCTTTCAATCAGTCCATCGGTAA
>JAHIWE010000171.1 GCA_018816105.1 bacterium
ATCCAATAAAAACAATTACTAAAGTCGAAATAAATACAATTAATCGTATATATTTATCAATTTTTTCTTCCAATACTCTTTTATTTTCAAAAATTGATTTTTGAATATCATCTACATAAAGACCAGCTCCAATTACCCAATTATATTTATCATATAATCTAAAAAAACCTAATTTTTTAGAAAAATTTACCTCATTTGGTTTTTGCCAGAAATATTCAATAAAAACTCCATTTGGTTTTTTCATGGTTTCATCAATAAATTGTTTAGTAATTAATGTGCCTAATGCATCTTTTAAATCAATATCATAAGTATTTAATCTATCTTGTCTAAAAGGATGAGCCTTTAAATAGTAGTTTGTATCATGAATCCAAATATATCCATGTTTCCCATAACGAATAGTTTCTATATATCTTAGCATCTCATTTTTAAGATCTTCTTCACTTAATTTTGTATTATTTTTTACATGAAATTCTATATAGTTTATTACATAGGCAACTTCTTTTGCTAAGATATTCTCTTGCCTTTGAATATACTCTTGTTCTAATCTAATACTCTCTTCTTCAAAATAGTTATTTTGATTTTGAATAAAAAAATATATTGTAAAAAAAGCAACGAGTATTACTGTTATAATTGGTGTTAATATGATAAGTTTTGGTATATTTTTTTCTGAAAACAAATTTACTCCCTATTAAAAACCTACTGTATCTAATTAAAGTGAGATTAAAGTGAGTTTTACTTTATTTTACATAACTTATTGATTTTTAAGTTATTTAAGAATAATCGGTTTATAATTACTATAGATTAAAGATTTTAATGAACGCAGAAGAGAGAATAATGAAAAAAGAAAAAATTATATGTAAAGAAAAGATTGCTATTGATTTTAGTGAAGGGAAAGAGCTTTTACAAACTTTAGAAAATAATGTAACTATTTTTGGAAGTGCTAGAACTTCAAGTACAGATAAATATGCAAAATTAGCTGAAAAATTAGCATTTAGACTTTCAAAAAGAAATATAAATATTATAACAGGTGGTGGTGATGGAATTATGCAAGCTGCTAATAAAGGTGCTTTTGAAGCAAAGTGTGCTGAATCAATTGGACTTAATATCTATTTACCAAATGAAAAAACTAAAAATGAATATACTACAAAAAGTCTAACATTTAACTACTTTTTTTCAAGAAAATATATGTTAGTTAAATACTCAAAAGCTTGTGTTATATTTCCAGGTGGATTTGGAACACTAGATGAAATGTTTGAAATTTTAACTCTTACACAAACAGGTAAATTAAATGGTCTTAAAATTTATTTAGTTGGATGTGATTATTGGAAATATCTAATAAAATTTATTAGAAAATCTTTATACAAGGAAAATATGATAGATAAAGCCGATTTAAATATTATTACCTTGACTGATAATATTAAACAAATAGAAAAAGAGATTGTGTTACTATTAAAGTAAATGAGTGTAAACAAAATTATAAAAGGATTGAATAATGAGAAAAACTCTATTAATCATGGTTCTATTTTCAATCTTTTTATTTGCACAAGATGCTAAAAAAGTAACATTACAATTAAATTGGTTAAACCAATTTCAATTTGCAGGATATTATATTGCAAAAGAAAAAGGCTTTTATTCAGATGTAAATCTAGATGTACATATAAAAGAATTCAATTTTGATATAAATGTTATAGAAGAAATAAAAACAAAAAGAGCTGATTTTTCAATAGGGAGATCATCTTTATTAATTGATAAAATAAATGCAGAAGATGTAGTTGCTTTAGGAGCTATATTTCAAGAATCACCTTTGATGCTCTTGGTGAAAAAAGATTCAAATATAAATGAAGTAAAAGATTTAAAAAATAAAAAAATTATGTTTACAAAAGATACTAGCTATTCTGCTTCGATATTAGCTATGCTAAGTGCAAGTAAACTAAAAACAGGTGATTATGAAATACAAGAACATAGTTTTAATATAAATGATTTAATTTCAGGAAAAACTGATGCTATGGCATCTTATTTATCTAATGAACCGATTTTATTAAAAGAAAAAGGTATTGAATATAAAATATTTCATCCCAAAGATTATGGTTTTAATTTTTATAGCGATATTCTTTTTTCTTCTTCAAAATTTATAAAAGATAATCCAAAATTAACAAAAAATTTTTATAATGCAAGTATTAAAGGATGGGAATATGCATTTGATAACTTAGCAGAAACTGCTGAGATTATATATTCAAAATATAATACACAAAACAAAACTCTTATACAATTAATAAAAGAAGGTGAAATTTTAAAAAAATTAGCATACTCCAATAACGAAGGTTTGGGTTATTTAAATGAAAGTAAATTAAATGATATTATAAATATTTTTAGAATATTTGGATTAGGAAATAAAAATATAAATATGGATATAGATGATTTTATTTATGATGGTAATCCACATAAAATAACAAATATTAAAATATCTAAACAAGATAAAAAATATATTATATTTACCTTAATAATATTATTTATAATTTTATGTTTTGCTATATACTTTTTTTCAAAAAATAGACAAATAAAAAAACTTTTACACACAGTAATAAATTCAACAGATGATTTAATATTTTACAAAGATAATGAATTAAAATACATTGGTTGTAATAAAAGTTTTGAGAAATTTATAAATAAAAAAGAATCTGAAATTATTGGGAAAGATGACTTTGAAATATTTGAAAAAGAGTTTGCTGAACTTTTTAGAAAAAACGATCTAGCTGTTTTAAATGCAAAATCAATTTTAGTAAATAATGAATGGCTAATTATTGAATCAGAAAAAAGACTTTTTCAAACTAAAAAAATACCTTTTTCATATAAACAAGATAGCAAAAAAGGAATTTTAGGGATTAGTAGAGATATAAGTAAATTATATGAAATTCAAGAAAAACTAAAAGCACTAGCATACTACGATGAATTAACTAATATCTATAATAGAAAAGCTTACAATGAAAGAATTCAAGAAAAATTTGATTTATTCGAAAGATACCAAACTGATTTTTGTATTGCAATGTATGATATAGATAATTTTAAATTAATAAATGATACCTATGGTCATGATGTTGGAGATAAAGTTTTAAAAGAACTTACAGCAAAGATTAAATTAAATATAAGAAAAACTGATTTATTATTTAGAATAGGAGGAGAAGAGTTTATTATTATTTTTCCAAAAACATCTATTGATGAAGCATTTATAATAGCAGAAGAAATAAGAATAACTGTTTCAAATATACGTATTATAGAGAATAAATCTATTACTATAAGCATAGGAATTACTCAAAGTAAAGCTGGTGATGATTCCAAATCAATTTATGAAAGAATTGATAAATTAATGTATAAATCAAAACACAATGGAAAGAATCAAACTTCAAAAGATTGATTCTTAAATTTTTCTAATATTGGTAAATATGATATTTAGAGTTTTCTTTAGCTTTTCTCTCTTCAAGTTTTTTATAGACTTCTAAAGCTTTTTGTTTTAAATTTTCATCAATTTGTTTTGTATTATACTCTTTAATTAAAACATCTAAAACTAAAATATAAACAATACAATTAAGTTTTAAAGAGTCTTCATTTCTCATAAGTTTATCTAAATCAACAGCATAAACCGCCTCTGAAAACGTAAAAAACAAACGTTGTTTAATATCTTCAAGTCTGTATGAATATCCTAAAATAGTTAAAAAATTTTCTTCATACTCAATATGAAAATTTAATTCTTTTAAATTTTCTGCAAAAATTGATATTTGCTCTTCATGTTTACTTGCAATCTCCTGGGATTCTATTACTTTATTTTTAAAAGAATAGATAAAATTACATATTTCATTAATTAGTTCGATAACTTGTCCTTTTTCACAATTTTTACATCTTAGCTATTATATAATGTAAATATAAAAAATTCAAAATATTAATAAGGAAAATTATGAAAAAATCAATAATAGCATCAACTTTAATTCTAACTACAACATTTACATTTGCTTTTGACTTAGGTTCAATTGCAAAAAGTGTAGTTGATAATGTTACAAAAGAACAAACAACTACACAAAAGGCACCATTAGCACCTGTGGCTACAACAGCAAATACAAATTCAAATATAAGTGATTCAACAGTATCAAGTGGATTAAAAGAAGCATTAAAAACAGGTGTTAATTTTGCAGTTACTCAATTAGGTGCAAATAATGGATATTTAAATAACTCTGCTGTAAAAATTCCTTTACCTGATAATCTTGCAAAAGCAGAAACTCTTCTTAGAAGTGCAGGAGGTGATAAAATGGCTGATGATTTAATAAATTCAATGAATAATGCAGCTTCAAAAGCAGCTCCTAAAACAGCAGAGATTTTTATGAATGCAATTGATAAAATGTCTCTAACAGATGCTCAAAGTATCTTAGCAGGCGGAAATGAAGCAGCAACTAATTACTTCAAGGCAAATACAACAGAATCACTGAAAAAACTAATAGCTCCAATTGTTCAAGAGTCAATGAAAGAAAATAATGTAGCTTCATATTATGACACTATCAATAATGTTTATAAATCAAGTGCAAAAGGTTTAGTTGATAATAGTGGAGTTATGGGAATGGCTAAAAACTTTGGTGTAGATTCATATATTCCAACAAGTTCAGATGAAAGCTTAGATAGTTATATCACAACAAAAGCAATTGATGGATTATTTACTATGATTGGACAAAAAGAAGCAGCGATTAGATCAAATCCAGTTGAGCAAACTACTTCTATACTAAAACAAGTGTTTGGGAATTAAACTAAGTTAAATCTTAGTTTCCCTCACTTGAGGTTCTAAAGTAACCATATATAGCATTGTTTTTTACAATACTTGTATTCAAATTTAAATCTAATCTTTTATTTTTCTCAAATTCATATTTATAATCTTTTTCAAAATTCTGTAAAAGTTTTTCATAAAGCTCAGATTTTAAATCAACTATAAAAACCTCTTTGTTTATTTCATAAATATAAATAAAATTTAATATATAAGAATTATTGATTTTATAAGTTAAAAACTCATAATGTGCAAACTCTTTTTTTTCTAACAAATCCATAGATTTGATTTTTAAATCATGCTTTAATAAATTTATAAAAAAAGAAAAAGCTTGACCATTCCAAGAAACAGAAGCATCTGTATGAATATACTCAACATATAAATCATTTGCAGTCATGGTAAATGCTTCTAAAACATAAGGATCATGCCTTGTTTTTGTTTCAATATTCGATATGGGAAATAAATAAAAACTATCAGAATCTATTTTAAACTTTAGTTCATTTTCTTCAAGACTAAAATGAGGTCTTGCTAATTTTGTTAGTGTTTTAAAAACCGATTTTAAGATATTAATTACAAATCCCATTTTAATCTTTCTTTTATAATTTTTTATTTTACTTTTTTGAAATAATTTCTGCTATTATTACATAAATGCAAATATATTATTTTATTATATTTAAATATATATTATAGTAGTATAATAGCAAATCATCATCTGGAAAAACAAATCAATGAAACAAATTCTTCTTTTTATATTTATATTACTCATATTTACAGCCTGCGGAAAGAAATATACCCTGTTTTCACAAAATCAAGATCTTGTAAAAACAATAAAATTAAACCCAAATAAAGAAATTTATAAATATAAAATCAAACCTTATGATAGAATTTCAGTTTTATTTTATGACCATCCTGATTTAAGTACAAGAAAAATCGGTGACTTCCAAGAAGATACAGTTGGAATTTTAGTAAATGCAGATGGAATAGCTTCTTTTCCTTTAATTGGAGATATTCAAATTGATGGAATGTATGTGGAAGATTTAGAGAAAAAAATTGAAGAATTAGCTTCTGAGTTTATTATTAATCCTTCAGTAAATCTAAACATTATTAATCATAGACTTTTTGTATTAGGTGAAGTTAATAATCCAGGAACAATAAAAATCACAAATACAACAATGAATCTATTTGAAGCTATTTCAAGTAGTGGTGGACTAAGAGATACTTCTGATAAAAATGAAGTTTTAATAATCAGAGGAGATTTATCTAATCCTGAATTAATGAAAGTTGATATTACAGATTTTAAAAGCTTAACAACAAGTAGTTTAATTTTACATCCTTATGATATTTTATATGTTAATCCAAATAAAGCTAAAAATTTCAATACAAATATAAATGAACTATTACCATTTATACAATTAATTGAATCAGCAACAAGTTCTGGTGTTAACACTAAAACTTTAAATTAAAGGAATAAAATTGAATAAAACTAGTACATACTATAAAGATTTAATAAAGAAACATTTTTTAACTTTTTTAATATCTTTTCTATTTATTTTTTCTTTAGTTCTATTGTATGCATATTTTGCAAATAAAGTTTATCAAGCAGATGGAAGTATCGAAGTTGTAAAGTATAAAGAAAATACAAATTTATCAAATAATCCTCTTCAAATTGCTACAAAAGAGAGTACTCCTGAAGATGAAGCAGAAATATTAAAATCTAATTTATTAGTAAATAAAACAATAAAAGAATTAGGTTTAAATATTGAATATTATGATTTCTATAGGAATAAAAATCATAGTGTTGAAAAAGAAGAATTTCCATTAATTATCACTACATTTATTGTTAAAGACTCTTTAATAAATGGTAAAAATATTCAAATCAATCAAATTGATAATGATAGCTATAAGCTAACAATTAATACAGCAAGTCTAATAGGAAAAATCAAAGGTTCAAAAATATTAAATTTTAGTGAAACTTTTAAGTATGGAAAAACATATACTAATGATTTATTTACAATACAAATTGATAAAAAAGAAAAGGCGAGTAAATAAATGAAGTATATTTTAATATTAGTTTTAATTTTCCAGTTCTCTTTTGCCAATGAACAATTAACAAGAAAAATAATAGTTTCTTCTTTTAATAGTCAAAAAGATGCAGATTTTGCTTTAGATATTTTTGAAGAAAATAAAAGTGCAAAATTTAAAGAACTAGAAGAAAATCTTAAATTTGAAGTAATTGCAAGAAAATCAGATAAATTTTATGTAATTTCTATTGAAGCTTTTAAAGATTATTCACAAGCGAAATTAATTTTAGATGAGATTTTATCTAATCACCCAGATGCTTACATAAATAAATATACTCCAAGAAGTGATTCTAAGCAAAAAGAAACAGCAAAAAAAGAAGAAAAAACACAAAATATTCAAACAATTACAACAAGAGAATTATTTGAAAAAGTAGAAGATAAAAAAGAAAAAGAGATAGTTCAAAATAATGTTCAAGAAAATAAAATTCTAAAAATCGAAACTCCTAAAGATGAAGAAAAAATAGAAAATCATAATCTCAATATCAACAATGATATGGAAATGGATAATAGAAATTACTCTTTTATTCATCATTCAGATGATTCAGTTTTATTTAATGTGAAAAGAAATTTATCTGTTTATCCATTAATTAAAAACTCTTCAATCATCAAAATTGAATACAAAGACTCGACAGCTACAAGATCTAGTGATTTTGTTAACCAACTTATGAAAGAGTACTTAGCTCAAAATGTTGAAGAGAATTCAAAACAACTAAAAGAAACTATTGAATTTATTGAAGTTCAATTAGAAAAAGAGAAAAAAGAGTTAGCCTTAGCAGAACGTGAACTAGAACTTTTCAGAAGTGAAAACTTATTATTTAATATTGACAAAAAAGTTGAGCAAATAAATAAACAAAAAGATGAATTACAAAATGAATTGCTAACAATAGAAAGAAAGCAAAAAATATTTGATGCTATGAGAGATTCTTTAGTAAAAGGAGAAACTGTTAGTTCTTCTGCATTAAATGATTTACCAATTTTTGATACTATTGCTCTATTAAACAAAGAAAGAAGTACGCAACAAGAGTTAGCAACAAAATATACTCCTTCTCATAAATCAATGATTACAATAAGTAATAAAATAAAAACTTTAGAAAATGATATTATTACAAATATAAAAAATATTGACACTTCTTTTAAAGAAACAAAAAAAGGTTTGGAATCACAAATAAACGATTTAAATGAAGAAATATTATTGTTACCTAAATTAGCTATGACTTTAGCTACATTAGAAAGAAAATTCAATTTAAAAGAAGCTATTTATAAAGACTTACTTTTAAAATATAATGACACATCTTCAAAATATATCTCTTCAAAAAGAATAAATAGAATTATCGATTTTGCACAAAAACCAGAAACACCAATTAAACCTAGAATGAGTATGATTTTAATTATTGGATTTATGGTTTCTTTACTTTTTGCTTTTATGATTGTATTAATCAAAGAGTTCTTTGATAAATATATAAAAAGACCTAGTGATTTAACAAGCCTAACAAAAACACCTTATTATGGTTATATACCATTTGTAAAAAGTAAGAATTATAATAAACTATTTATATTAGATAATTTAGCATCAAATGAAAGTGAATCACTAAGAAGAATAAGAAGTAGTTTAGATTTAACAGTAAAAAAAGATAGCTCAAGAATAGTTTTAATAACTTCTACTGTATCAAATGAAGGTAAAAGTACATTTATTTCAAATCTTGCATTAATGTTTGCTCTATCAAATAAAAAGACTATTCTTTTAGGTTTAGATTTACGTATTCCACAATTACATACAAAATTTGATATTAAAAATACAAATGGAATGAGTGAATTACTTTCTGGAAATATTGAATTAAATGACGCAATTCAAACAATTAAAGTAAAAGATTATGCTACTAGCTTAGATGTAATCACATCAGGTGCCATTCCAATTAATCCTGCTGAATTAATTGAAAATGGTGCTATTGATGAAATTCTTTTTGAATTACGTAAAAAATATGATTATATTTTAATTGACTCAACACCTGTTGCCTTGGTTCCTGATGCAATACCATTATTAACAAAAGTAGATACAACGCTATTTATATTTAAATCTGAATATTCTAAAAAAGAATATGTTAGAAATGCCGATGAATTAATTAAAAAATTCAATTTAAAAAGTGTTGGATTTATACTTACTTCTGTTAAAAAGAAATATTTTGAAGAGTTAAAATATGATAAAAACTATAATCTGTTCGCAACTAAAAATAAATATTAGTATTAAATATGTCAATATTAAATAAACTATTTTCAAATTCTATGATATACATAATAAGTCTTTTGTTTAATAAAGGACTTAGCTTTGTATTACTTCCTGTATTAACTTTTTATCTTTCAAAAGAGGATTATGGAGTATTAGGTTTCGTAACTGCTATGTCAACAATAGCATCAATATATATTGGATTTTTTCCCTCAGTATTTTTATTGTCAAAATATGCACAATATGGTAAAGAAAGAATTAGTGAATACATTCATCAAATATTATTATTAACAATTTCAACTTTCTTCCTTGTTTTATTAATACTATTTGGATTAAAAGATTTTATATTACCAGAAGCTATTGTGAAAAAAAACCTAATCATAGTTGTTATAACTTGTTATGCTTTATTTACAGTATTTTTTAATTTTCTAGATACACTATTTCAAGTAGAAAAAAATGCAATAAAATTTGCAATACTACAAACAGTTCAATCTGTAGGTGCTTTAGGATTGGCTTTAATATTAATTATAGAGTTTTCATATGGATGGAAAGGTAAATACTATGCTGAATTAGCTGTTTTGTTTTTTATATTTTTATTTACTATTTATTATATAATAAAAAATAAATATTATAAGTTTAATACAAATTTCAAAAAATTAAAAGAGGTTACATTTTTCTTATTTCCTATTACATTTACAGTATTAGGTCTTTATATTATGGGAACTATTGATAGAAT
This sequence comes from bacterium, assembly GCA_018816105.1. Classification (GTDB taxonomy): domain Bacteria; phylum Campylobacterota; class Campylobacteria; order Campylobacterales; family Arcobacteraceae; genus Aliarcobacter. Next base: position 9,840 of record JAHIWE010000171.1, read on the forward strand.
TTTTGTTGCAGATATGATTGGATTAGAAGCTGCAGGAATTTACAATGTAGCTATTATTATGGCTGTTATTATCAATATGGTTTATGACTCAATAATAAAAGCATTTAATCCAATTTTATATGAAAGTTATTCAGATAGAAGTGGACAATCAAAAAGAAAGATTGTTAAAATCATTTATGCTTATTCTTTAATTTGTGTTATTGTCTTAGCTGGATATATTTTCTTTTTACCATATGTATTTCATCTAATGATTAATGATAAGTTTTCTGATGCCTTAGTATTAATTCCTATTTTAGCCTTAGGATTTACCTTTGAAGGACTAAGAAAAGGTTTAGAATCACAATTGGTATTTAATAACAAGGTTAAGTCATTAGCTGTAGTAACCTTAATAGCCAGCTTAACAAATATAGTGCTCAACTACTTCTTAATCAAAATATATGGTATTCAAGGAGCTGCATATGCAACTGCAATCGCATTTTTTGTTTTATATATTTTAACCTTTATACTTTTTAGTAAAAACAATAATTTACCATGGTTACTAAAAAATAAAAAAGAATCAATTTAGATCTTTTAAATAAGCTTCTAGATTCTTTTTTGTTAAAACTTTACCAAAGTCTTTTGGCAAATTAGATTCATCTTTAGCCATAATTTTATTAATAATAAGATTTGAATATTCAGGATAAATATGATGATAATCCATAAAATATTTTGAATAGTTTATTATTATACTATTGTAATCCATAAAATTTATTATTTTATCAAAACTATTAACACTAATACTTATCCATTTTTTATAATCATCATATAGATTTAACTCTTTTAATTTATTCAAATAAACTTTTGATGTGGGTGTTGTATAAACAATAAATTTAGAATTAGGATTATCTTTTTTTAGCTTCTCAAATATCTGCCCTAAATTATCATTAAATTCATACTCTTTTATATTTCCTATAAAATCTTCAACTTTAGTATTTTCAACTATTCTAAGAACTTCATTTTCATCAATCTTTGTAGTATATGCAATATTATGTCTATCGTATGATCTTCCCGCATAATTATGTCTAATAGCTCTTTTAAGATTTTCAAGGGCAACTTTTAAAGAATCAATACTAAAAAGTAGTTTGTACCTATATGCAAAAGAGTTTATATGTTCAAATATATCATCAGGATTCATATTTTCTTCAACATTTTTATTACTACCAAAAAAATCAAGTCCAATAATTATATATTCAAAATCTTTTTTATTTTGTTTTTTTGCAAACTCTATATAGCTTGAATACTCTTGTGGCATTGCTAGGGAGAATGAATAATTAAATACTTTTATATCTTTAAACTCTTCTTGATTTAAAAAAGTAACCCTACTACTACCTAATAACAAAGCATCATAATTTGCCTCTTTAAAGTATAATAAATTACTCTTTTGTTCTCTTTCATTGGAAGCATATTGAATTGAATTAAATTTATGAGAGTGATTAAATGTCCAAAAAGGATCCATAAAATAAACAAAACTTCCAATTAATGATAGAAAAACGATACTTAAAAATAGAAAACTTTTTAAAAAACCATTAAAACTCATATTAATCCTAAAAATCAAAATATAAAAACTCACTCACGCGAGTTAAAAAAATTATACTTATTGAAAATAATAGACTTAGAAAAACAACTGTTTTAAAATCTGCTTTAAAATTATTGATTAATTCAATTGAGTTTTTTGCAAAAATTGAAATCAATAAAGTTAGAAATAATCCAATAATTAAAAACTTCTCTAATAAAATAGTTTCTAAACCTAAGCCATTTAATCCAACTAGTCCTTCTAAAACTTTTATTGCATCATCAAAGTTTTTTGCTCTAAAAAATATCCAAGTGATATTTATAAAATTAAATGTAATAATCCAAGATATTACATAATTTAATTTAATATTAAATCTTCTCCATATTCTATTACAAACTATAGCTAAAGCATGTAACAATGCCCAAAAAATAAAAGTCCACCCTGCTCCATGCCAAATACCTGCTAATAAAAATGTAATAAGAAGATTTATATATATAGAAACTTCACTTACTTTATTTCCACCTAATGGTATGTAAATATAATCTCTTAAAAATCTAGAAAGAGTCATATGCCATCTTCTCCAAAAATCTTGAACATTACTTGCTTTATATGGAGAGTTAAAGTTAACAGGTAATTTTATATTAAATAAAAGAGCAATTCCAATTGCCATATCTGAATAGCCTGAAAAGTCATAATATAACTGAAAGGTATAAGATAAAGAAGTAAGCCAGGCTTCTATAAAATTTAATTTTTCTTGAACATCAAAACCATTTGTTGCATAACTTGCAAAAGAATCTGCAATAACAACTTTTTTAAATAATCCTATTGTAAATATAAAAATACCTTTTGTAATATTTTCAAGATTTATATATGAATTTAATTTATCTTTAAATTGAGGCATCATCTCTTTATGATGTAAGATAGGACCTGCTAATAGATGTGGAAAATATGTAACAAATAACATATACCTTACTAAATCATACTCTTTTACTTCATTTTTATATGCATCAACTAAAAAGGCAATTTGAGTAAAAGTAAAAAAGCTAATACCTAATGGTAAAATTATATGTTGTAAAGGAATATTTGAGCCAAAAATCCCATTAAAATTTTCTAAAAAGAAATCTGTATATTTGAAATAAGCCAACAACAGCAAATTACAAAAAACACCAAAAATCAAAATAGATTTTTTAGTAAAGTTTTTATTTAAACCTGTTTTGTTTTTCTCATGACTTTTACTTAAAGTTGTTCCAATAATGTAATTGAAAAAAATTGAAAAAAGTATTAAAGGCAAATAAATTACATTCCACCAAGAATAAAAAAACAAACTTGAAAATACCAAAAATATTCTAGAGTAAGAATAAAGTCCTTTTTTATTTAATAAAAAATAAATATAAAAAGTAATTGGTAGGAAAAAAAAGATAAATTCATAAGAATTAAAAAGCATTGAGAATCCAATTTATAAATTAGTCTATAATAATATTATAATTAATATTTATTCTATCTAATAATAAGGTTAATTATAATATAATCGTGAAAATTCCCAAAAACAAAGAAATTATAATGATTAAATTAATAAAAAAAGAAAATGACTTAGACCATATTTTGCCTTTTTTTGCCCAAGAAAAATATCTAAAAACCAAAAGTCCTGTTTATGGTTGGTTTGTATCTGATAAATTTATACTTCCCTTTGTTTTATTTAATACATATATTTTCAAAAGAATAGTTTTTACAACAGAGCCCATAAATAAAAATCATTCATCGATAAAAGAAGAAGAAGATTTTTTAAATGATATGCAGATCTTTATAAAAGAAAACAATATTTGTGACTTTATACATAAGCCTCAACCAAGTGCTATTTTTAGAACTTATCCAAAAGAATCTAATGCATTTAGATGGGGGACTTTTCAACTTGATATAGCAATTGATTTTGAAGAAATGCTTGCTAAAGTAAATTCATCACAAAGAAGAAGTGTTCGAAAAGCAATAAAAGATGGAGTTATCATCACTAAAACAGATGATTATAAAAAAGTATATGATTTATGTAATAAAACATTATCTAGACAAAGTATTCCTTTATTAATAGATAAAAATGAGTTTATTAATCAATATAAAAACTTACATCCCAATAGTATGATTATGTTTGAAGCCACTTATGAAAATAAGCTAGAAGGTGCATTAGTTATATTTTTTGATAATGAAAATGCCTTTGCAGAATACGCAGGAAGTGTATCAAAACCTAAAAGTGGTTGTTTAAAACTTTTACATTTACATGCCATGCAATATCTTGCACAAAATCATAATATTAAAAAATTTGATTTTGTGGGAGCTATTCCTGATATTAAAGAAGGATGTAAGGAAGCTGGTATTCAAAAATTTAAAAAAGAGTTTGGAGCTACCATAAAAGAAGGATATCAATTTACAACTATTATAAGTCCATTTAAGTATTATCTTTTTAATTTATGTTTAAAAACTAATTTTTATTTAAAAGGTATCAAATATATGGATCCAGTAGAAAGAAATAAGAATTTATCAGAATCTCAATTAAAGATTTAATAGCAATAATTATAAGAATTTATTATAATTATTAAAGCTATGATTTTTATCATAAAATAAGTTATTTTATATTATCATCTTTTTATTTGTTATAAGGTGACTATGATTAAAATTATTAAAAAAGAAAACGATATAGATTTAGAATTACCATTTTTCGCCCAAGAAAAATATTTATCCTCCAAAAGTGATGATTATGGTTGGTTTTGCTTAGATAATTTTGTGTTACCTTTTTTACTACATAAAAATTTTATTTTTAAAAGAATTGTATTTACCAATGAAGTTTTATTAAAAAAAAATGTAAGCATAGAAGAAGAACAGCTTTTCCTTGAAAAAGTAGTTAATTACATTAAAAATAATAAAATTTGTGATTATATATATAAGCCAAATCCAAATGCTGTATTTAGAATATATCCTAGAAATTGTGATAGTTTTAAATGGGCTTCATATATAATGACTCCTGAATCTAATATAGAAAATATGATTACTAAAATTACCTTAAGTTCTGAAAGAACAAAAGTCCGAAAAGCTATAAAAGATGGTGTAAAAATAGAACTTACTGACGATTATGAATTAGTGTATAATTTATGTAATGAAACTTTGACTAGACAAAATATACAATTATCAATAAATAAAAAAGAATTTTTTAATCAATTTAAATTGCTTTATCCTAATAATTTATTGATGTTTAAAGCCACTTATAATGATAAAGTTGAGGCTGTAACTGTAATATTTAAAGACAAAAATAATGCTTACTCAAAATATATAGGAAGAGTTAAACATCCACATACAGGAATAGTAAGATTACTAAATTTATTTGCAATAAAATATTTAAAAGATACCTTTAATATAAAAAATTTTGATTTTATAGGTGCTATTCCTGATATTATAAAATATTCTAAAGAGTGTAGAATCCAAAAATTCAAAAAAGAGTTTGGAGCTACTTTAAAACAAGGATATCAATTTAGAGTGATTATAAATCCTTTTAAATATTTCTTTTTTAATAATTTATTAAAAATAAAACTCAAATTAAAAAAAATAAGCTATATGGATCCTGTGGAAAGAAATAGAAAACTTTCAAAATCAAATTTGAAAGTCTAGTTTTTCTTGAACTTTCTAATAACAAAATATAATAAATAATATGGACTTAATAATAAATATTGTGGATATCCTTTAATAATTTTAAACAAATTTGAGAAATCTTTTTTCATAAGAAGTTTAATTATAGAGGCTGTCATTCTTTTTGAATTTTCTAAAAATATAGCCTTTTTTAAAGTAAAACCTAAACTATTATCTTTTGCATACTTATTTAAAAATTCAAAATTTTCAACATCATATTCATAAACCTTTGTATTTGTCAGATTATTTCTGTGAACTCTATAAGATGTATGAAACTCATTTGTACAAAGTGCATAATAATCTTTTGTAACTTTTAAAAGAATATCATAATCCTCTGCATAATGTAAATTTACATCAATTTTACCAACTTCTTTTAAAATATCTGTTCTAAAAATTGCAGAAGAAATAAATACAAAATCTCCTTGAGTTATAAGTAAATCATGTATCTTTCCTGAATAATGCTCTTCAAATAAACCAAAAACATCACCTTTACCATCAATATATTTTGTTTTAGAATAAATTAAAGAAACTTCATCTTTTTTTTCATATGAATTTAATAAATCAAAAGATAATTTCAATTTATCTTTATGCCAAACATCATCACAATCTAAAATACATACCCAAGATCCCAAGGCTTTATCAATTGCAAGATTTCTAGCTTCTCCTAAAGGTGTATGTGTAGGAGCATAAAAGTATTTTATTCTGTCATCATTATAAGAATTAACAATTTTTGCACTTTGATCAGTTGATTGGTTATCCCAAAAAACTAATTCCCAATTTGTATAAGTTTGGTCTAACGCACTTTGTATTGCTATTTTTAAATATTTGTCACTGTTATAACAATTCATAATAACAGAGATTAAAGGTGATTTAGACATTAAAAAATTCCTTAATTGTTTTTACAACAAACTCTTGTTCTTCTTTTATTAAATCTAATTGACAAGGGAGTGTTAGTATTTGATCATAAACCTTTTCAACGGTAGGTAAAGAATATTGTGTTGCATATTTACTTAATAAATGATTTGGTTTATAATGTATTCCACACTCGATGTTTTTACTTAAAAGATACTCTCTTAAAGCATCTCTTTTTGTAGTTTTAATTACAAATATATGGGAAATAATATCATCATAATCAAAATTTAAAATAGTTATTTCTTCTAAATTTTTCAGATTTTCTAAATAATAATTAACTATCTCTTTTCTTTTTTTCTCAATTGTATCTATTTTTTTTAGTTGTTCAATTCCAATTGCAGCAAAAATATTGCTCATATGATATCTATAACCTTGATGCTTTACATCAAAATCCCAGCTTCTTTGACCTTGATATCTTTTTTCAGTATCTTTTTCAACTCCAAGAAGTCTTGCATCTTTTACTCTTTGAGCCACATATTCATCACCTGTAACAACAGCTCCACCCTCACCTGAAGTAATATTTTTTATACCATCAAAACTAAAACAAATTATATCACCTTCAACACCAACTTTTTTCCCATCTCTTTGACATCCAAAAGCTTGTGCTGCATCTTCAATAACTCTTAAATTATTCTCTTTTGCAAAAGCATAAACTTCATTCATACCTTTTGAACTACTTGCATAATGAACAGCCATAATAGCTTTTGTTTTGGCTGTTAATCTTTTTTTTGCATCATTTAAATCAATAAAAAGGGTATCTTCACATACATCAACAGAAACAGGTTTCACATTTGCAGCACTTATTGCTTGGTATGAAGCTATATAAGTTAAAGAAGGAACTAAAATTTCATCATTACAATCTAAATCTAAAGCTTCAACAGCCAAGTGAAGAGCAGAAGTTCCAGTACTAACACAGATTACCTCTTTTGATGTTTTTAAATACTCTTTTATACTCTTTTCAAAAATATTTACTTCTTCACCCATACCTAAGTATTCTTTATTAAGGACAGCCATAACTGCGTTTTTTTCTTCCTGACCTATTGTAGATTTTGAAAGTCTTATTTTATTCATAATTTAATTCCAATTATATTTAATTTCATCTAATTCTTTTGCAATAGTTTCTTGGGGATTATGCTCAATACTAGCTAAGTTTAATAACATATTAGTTTCATTTCCTATACCTTTAAATGCCATCCAAACACCAAAGGGAACAGTTAATCTATTATAGTTTTTTTGTGATAGTTTCACTGAAAAAAAAGTATTAAAAGTTGAAGAACTAACTCTATCATCATAAATAATAAATTCAATTTCTCCTAAAGGTACTATTAGATTTAGTACCATCTTTGTATGCTTTTTCCAACCTTTTATTTCATCTTTACTTATAGTAGAAAAATATGCTTCACCAAAACCTGAAAATCCAGTATCACTTTTTTTCATGCCATGATAAATATCACCTTTAGCATTAATAATTTGTTTTAAAGGTGTTAAAATTACACCTTCAATTATTTTGTCCATTCTAATTCTCTTATTCTAGCTTTTGATTCATACTCATTTATTTGTTCAAGTGTTTTATCATAAATATTTTTATCTGTTTTATAAAAATCATAATACCATTCACTTGTAAATTTAATTGTATCTTTGTAATCTAATGTAGCTTGCCAATTTAAATAACCTAAAGCCTTATCACAATTAAGTTTTAATAATCCAGCTTCATGAAAAGGAATATTATCTGTAACTTCATAAGAGTCATTAGGATTTGAATAATCCCAATATTTACTTAAATCAATTAACAAATCTTCAACAGTTCTATTTTGCTCTGCTCTTGGCCCAAAGTTGTATCCCTCGCCATTAAAAGAGTCATTTGAATATAACACTTGCCCTAAGTTTAAATATCCACTTAATGGCTCTAATACATGTTGCCAAGGTCTTGTAGCTTTTGGACTTCTAATTTCTACTTTTTTACCTTCACTCCAATTTTGCATACAATCAACCACAATTCTATCTTTTGCCCAATCTCCACCACCAATAACATTACCAGCACGAGCAATTGCAATTTTTACATTGCAATCTTTTTTTGTATAAAATGAGTTAAAATATGATTTAATAATAAGTTCAGCCGCACCCTTTGAACCACTGTAAATATCTTTCCCACCCATTTGATCATTTTCTTTATATCCCCAAATTTGTTCAACATTATCATATGCTTTATCACTTGTAATAATAATTGCTGTACATTTATTATTAATCTCTTTTAGAGCATGCATAATATTTGCTGTTCCCATAACATTTGAAGAAATTGTTTCAATTGGATTAGAGTACGAAGTAGAAACTATAGCTTGTGCAGCTAAATGAAAAAGAAAATCTGGTTTTTCATCTTCAATTATTTTTGTTATTGCATCTAAATTTCTAATATCTTCAGTATAATGTTTGATTTTTGATTCTAAATTTAACTCTTCAAACATAGAAGGATTTGTTGGAATATCCTTTGACAATCCTACAACCTTTGCACCTAAACTTACTAACCAAACACTTAACCACGACCCTTTAAAACCAGTGTGTCCCGTGATTAAAACTTTTTTATCTTTATATATATTATTAAACATTATTTATCCCACATTTTCCATCTTGCTTTTTTCTGATTCCAAAGTTCATTTAATATATTTTTATCCCTTAATGTATCCATTGGCATCCAAAAGCCATCATGTTTATAAGTAAATATTTCACCATCTCTTGCTAGATTTCGTAAAGGTTCTTGTTCAAATACTGTAGAATCTCCATTTGTTATATAATCTAATACTTTTGGTTCACAAACAAAGAATCCTGCATTTATCCAACTTCCATCACCCTTTGGTTTTTCTTGAAATTCATTCACTTTATTATCACTATTTATATCTAAAGCACCAAATCTTCCATCTGGTTGGGCAGATGTCATTGTCATTGCTTTTCCATGAGATTTATGAAATTTTAATAATTCATCTATATTTATATCTGCAACCCCATCACCATAAGTTAATAAGAATGGCTCATTATTTAAAAACTCTTCAGCTCTTTTAATTCTTCCACCTGTCATACTATTTAATCCTGTGTCTAAAAGAGTTATCTTCCAAGGTTCACAAGAATTATTCAAAACTTCAATTTTATTATCTTTAAGATCAATAGTAATATCACTTTGATGTAAAAAATAATTTGCAAAATATTCTTTTATTTGATATCCCTTATATCCAAGCAATATCACAAATTCATTAATTCCATATGTAGAATAGATTTTCATGATATGCCAAAGAATTGGTTTTCCACCAATTTCAACCATTGGTTTTGGTCTTAAGTCAGTCTCTTCACTTAGTCTAGTTCCGAAACCTCCTGCTAATAATAGAGCTTTCATGTTATCTTCCTATAAATTTATTTTTTTTAATTGCTAAAGATAATATAATAATTAATTTTTAAAAGAACTGAAAATATACATAAATTCCAAAATTTAAAAATATTTAATATTATTTCTAGTATCTAGGAATAATTTATTGAATTATATGATAAAATGCTGCGCTAAATAAAAAAGGACTTTTCATTTTTAATACACAAAATCAAAATATTTTAGTTACAATTTTTATATTAACCCTATTTTTACTATCATTATCAATAGTAAGCGTAAATGCTGGAATAAATATAAGAATCGGTCAACTAGCAATACTAGCTTTTTTTATGATTATATTTCTTATAGATTTAAAAAAGCACACTCTAAATGAACCTCTAATATTCTTCTTTCTATTTTTTGGACTTTTAATATCCTTAATAAGTTATAACTCTAGCTATTCAAAAATAGGCGAAATGAAATTTATAATTAAATACATATTAATATTTCCTGCTGCTTTTTATATTGGTCAATGGATTGTTCAAAATTTACCAAAAAGAAAATTTTTAAAAGCTATAGAAATTACAATGGCATTAGATATTTTTATGGCATTTTTACTCTTTATTTATCCTATTAGTTTTTTATATAACGATAGAGGAGAATTAAGTGGTTTTCAAGGAACATTTCTTGAAGCTGGTTGGTTCTCTTTAGTTTTAGGGGCACTTACACTTACGTCAATTTTAATTAGACTTGATTATGGATTAAAATTTACAAACTTTCATTATTTATTATATTTTTTTGCTATTGTTTCTCAATTTTTATCAAAAAATAAAACAATTTGGTTAGCCTTATTAATAATCATGTTTTTTTTAGTTTTTATCAAAATTTTTATTTCTGAAGATTCTAAAATAAAAAAATCAGTATTAAAACTAAGAAAAATTAACTCTTTTAATTTTATAGCAATAGCAATACTTTTTTTAATTGTTTTTTTTAGTATAAATCTAATGTTAGATAAACCTATTATTTCCATAGCTATGATTGAAGAAAAATTAAACGATGAAAGAGGAAAAGCATTTTTAGCAGCTATTACATTATTGCAAAATTCTGATTGGTTAGGCTCTTATGGCTTTGGATTTATTCAACAATATTTTTCAGTTTATACAGATGAAATCATTGGTTTAGACGCTGATTCTTCAATGATTTTTAATTCATACTTAGATGTATGGATATCAGTGGGACTTATTGGGCTTTTATATCATATAATACTATTAAAAATGTCATTTAGCATAAGCCATTTATTTACACTAATAATACCTGTTTATTGGTTTATTTTTAGTAACACGAATCCCACAATGGGTATTGAAGAGTATTACTTATTTTTAGGTATTGCTTATGGATTAACTTTAAACAATAAAAAAGAAGAAATTAATTAATGAAAAAAATTGCATTTGTAGCAACTGGATATATTTTAAAATATGATGGAATAAGTGTATATACAGAAAATTTATTATTAGAATTTTTAAGCATCTTAAATGATAAAAAAGATTACCAGATAGATGTATACACAGGGCAATCAGTAGTAAATCTTTTAAAAGAAAGAATTTTTAAAGAAAACCTTAACAATTTAAATATAAATATAATAAGTGTAAAAGATAATAAGTTTATTTCAAAAATTATTGATTTAAATATAAAACTTATAAGAAATGGTAAATATGATTTGATTTTTATGAGTAATTTTATGCCCACACTTTGTCTTCCTTCTAAAACAATGAAGGTAATTCATGATTTTTCTGTAAATCATTTTAGTGAACTTTATTCTAAAAACTATCTAAAATATCATGATATGCTTCTTTGGTATGCTAAAAAGTTTGATTATGCAATTGGATATATCTCAAATACAACATTAGCAGATATGGAAAAGTTTCATAAAATAAATCCAAAAAACAAAGAATTATTATATTTACCAAATGGAATACCTTTTAAAGTAAAAAACTATATTAGACCCCAAATACAAATTATTAAAAATAAATATTTAACAAATAATCTTGAATTATTAGTAGTTGGTAGAATTAATAAACATAAAGGGTTTGACCGAATATTAGAGTTTTGCAAATATTTTGATAAACATTTCCAAGAAATAAATAAATTTGAATCTGTAAAATTAAATATTGTAGGTAAGCAAACAAAAGAAACAGAAGATATTTTTAAAGATTTAGATTTAAAACATTTAGAATTAGACTTTCACGGATTTTTATATGATGAAGAGCTAAATAAACTTTATGCAAAATCACACTTTTGTCTTTTCTTATCAAGAAATGAAGGTTATGGTATTCCTCTTGTTGAAGCTATGTGGTTTAATTCAATTCCAATAATATCAAATATTCCTATTTTTAGTGAAGTTATGGGAGAAAATTATATTAAATTTGATGATAAAACGGGATATCAAAAAGCTATTGTTGATTTTATTCTTAATATATTTGAATCAGAAGAATCAAGACAAAATCAACAAAATATTATTGAATTAATTGTAAAAAAAGAGAGTAATGGGTATAAATTGGCAGCTAATAATCTAGTTAATTTTATAGAAAAAATAAAAGAATGAATGAAATGAATAATAAAATAAATGTATATATATCAATAGTATCTCATAACCAACAGGATTTGATTATTGAGAATTTTAAAAGTTTAAATTTACACAGTGATAAATATGAAATAAATCTCTGTTTAATAGATAATACTAACTCTTCAAAATTAAAAGATTTTGCAAAAGAAAAGAACGCTATTTATCATGTAAATAAAATAAAAAAAGGATTTGGAGAAAACCATAATAAAGCTTTTGAGATTTCAAAGGCACAAAATGATGATATTTTTATTGTTTGTAATCCAGATATAATCATAGAAAAAGAGCAATTAATAGGCATGATTGATTACTTTATTGAAAGAAACAATCAAATAAGCAGTGTTACTTGCTATTATGATAGAGAAAAAAAAGTTTTATCAAATCCAGATAGATATTTTCCTTGTTTTTTTAATTTTGTATTTTCAATAGCATTAGGAAAAAGATTTCATTATGGATCAAATGCTAATGTAACTAACCCACAATGGATTTCAGGTGAATTTATGATTACAAGAGCATCTGCATTTAAAAAAATAAATGGTTTTGATGAAGATTATTTTTTATATGTAGAGGATATTGATTTTTGTTATAGAGCAAAAAAAGCTAATATTCCAATCTCTCATGATAAAAGCCATTTTATAATTCATGAAACTCAAATGGCAAGTAGAAAAATATTTTCAAAAAGTTTTTTAATGCATTTAACATCTGTATATAGATTTCTTAGAAAACATAAAATAAGATGTTTACTAAAAAAAGCACCATGATTAAACTAACAATTATTTTTGCTTTATTTATGGTTTTAAACACTAATCTTTTTGCTACAAATTATAAAATAAGCTCCCTTGAAAATAGTTCTAATAACAAGGCTAGTGATATTTTAGCTAGCTATCTAAAAAAAATTGATTTTGATATTGAAGATAGTTCTTCAAAAGAATCAATCACACAAATAGAGTTTGTATTATCCACAAAAGATAATATAAAAACTTCAAATTCAAATATTTATAATGAAATTAATCAATTAAAAAATGATGCTTATTTTATAAAACTAGAAAATAATAAAATCTATATAATTGGAAATAATCAAAGAAGTTTAATCTATGGAGTTTATGCTTTTTTAGAAGAGTATTTACATTGTAAGTTTTTATCAAACAACTTTGAAATTATTCCTTCAAAAACAACAATTTTTACAAAAGATATATATCTGAAATCAGAATCAAAATTTAAATATAGAGAAATCTTTATTAAAGAACTTGATGATAAAGAGTTTGCATTAAAACAAGCTCTTAATGGTAATTTTGGACATAGAGCAAAAGAATCAAATGCTTTATTTTTAAATATGTACAATAATTTCACTCCTTATGAACTAATTTCAAAAGATAAAGAAAATCTTTTCCCTGAATATTTTTGTGCTGGACAATTGGATTTTGCATTAAAAGACGTACAAGAAAAAGCAAGTTCAAGTTTTCAAGAAAAAATAAAAAATTTAGACGATAATAATCTATTTTATATAGCACATGAAGACATAGAAGAGTACTGTACATCAGTATTTAGTAATAAATTAATAAACAAATACAACTCAAAAGCTGCACCGTTTTTAGAGTATACAAATAAAATTGCAAAAGATATAAATCTAAACTATCCAAATTCAAAGGTTTATATGGAAGCCTATCAATGGAGTAGAAAAGCTCCTGAAAACTTCCCTACTTTATCTGATAATCTAGGAATATTTTTCTCTGATATTGAATCGGATTTTTCAAAATCCTTAGATAATGGTCAAAATATAGAAATACTTAATGATTTAAAATCATGGCAAAAATATTCAAATGAGATATTTATTTGGCACTATATAACAAATTTCAATGCTTATTTACAACCATTTCCAAATATTAAAACAACAGCTTCAAATATCAAAATATTTGATAATATCAAAAATATAAAAGGTGTTTTTTTACAAGGGGCATATGGTACACAATATAGTGAATTATCAAATTTACGTATTTGGACATTATCAAAACTACTTTGGAATCCAAATCTTGATATTGATTTACTTATAAAGGAATTTTCATACTATTATTATGGAGATGCTTATAAATATGTACTTAGTTATTTTGAACTTTTAGAAAAGTCGATAGATGATACTAATTCTATTTTAAAAGTTAAAACATCAATTAATTCAGAATATTTAAATGATGAATTTATAAAAAAAGCAAAAAAAATATTAAATTTAGCATTAGAAAATACAAATAAAAATAGTATTTATTACAAACATCTAATAGAATTATATTCAGGAATTGATTATGTTCAATTTATGAAAGGCACTATTTCAAAAGATGATAAAAAAAGATTCAAGTCTTTTATTAAAGAAAATAATATTTTAGAATTTGCAGAAGGATTGGATGTTAATTCTATTTCAAATTATTTAAATATACAAAGACAAAAACCAACTCTTCCAAATATTGTAAATCAAAATACAAAATGGATTGATTTTCAAGAATATGCCTTAAAACTGTGTTGTTCAACTTTAGTGCAAGATAATCTAGCTTCTTCAAATAGTGCTGTAAGAATGGATGGTAATCGTTCTGATTGGGGAATTCAACTTGATTTAAACACTATTCCAAAAGGTAAATGGAAAGTTTATGCAAATGTTAGAATAACAAAACAAAATAACTTATCTGCGATTAATTATATAAAACCCGCTATTTATTATGGTGTGCAGGGTAAAAATATAAAAAATGGCTCACTTATAAATACACTAAAAGATGAAAAATATCATGAAGTTGAAATTGCAACAATAAATATAGAAGAGAATGAAAAAGGTCAAATTTGGATTAGACCACCAAATGATGAAAGTGTTGAATATATTTTTGTAGATAGAATATTTCTGATAAAAGAGTAATTAAAACTCTTTTATATATTCTAATATCAGAAGTACTTAAATTATATTATATTGATTATATTTTTCCAAATACCACTCAATAGTAAGTAAAATACCACTATCAAAGTTCTCATCTGCTTTCCATCCAAGTTCATTTTCAAGTTTACTTGCATCAATAGCATATCTTCTATCATGTCCTGCTCTATCTTCTACAAATGTAATTAATTCTTTATATGAAGAATTATCAGTTTTAGGAACTTTTGTATCAAGGATAGTGCAAATAGTATTTACTATTTGTAAATTAGTTCTTTCATTTCTTCCACCAATATTATAAGTATTAGCAGTTTTACCATTATGATAAACCACATCTATACCTTTACAATGATCTAATACATACAACCAATCTCTTATATTCTTCCCATCACCATAGATTGGAATATTTTGATTTGAAAGTGCTTTTCTAATAATTGTTGGAATTAGTTTTTCATCATGTTGTTTTGGTCCA
>JAHIWE010000172.1 GCA_018816105.1 bacterium
AATTTATGTTTCAGGGAGAAGTGATGGAAATATGGGAAGTTCTTGTTCTATATTTATTCCTGAAAATACTGAATTGATTATCTATGCCCGAAAGGATAAAGATGGAAAATATGTTATCGGAATGTGTTCAGGTTTGCTATATATAACTAAATCTAATGAGAAAAAACAAAAACGCGAATTAGAAATACTGCAAACCTTTCAATCAAAGAAAATAATTTTTACCGATAAAATAAATTACCGTGAAAAAAGCAATATCAGTGACGATTTAAAACAGTTTAAAGGAATTGAACTTAATAAAGATTACGGAATATATGAAATTGTGTTTAATACTGATTTAACGGTTATAAAGGTATCTGAAATTAGTGGTTTTGAAAATCAAATAGATCAAAAATTATTAGAAATTATAAAGAAAAGTAAATGGTCTAGTTTTGACAACGGAATAAATGATAAAGTTCCAGAGAATAGTAAACTAATAATTGGAATATATTTTTACCCTAAAGAAAAAAAATATTCGAGTTTTCTAAGTCCAAATTATCTATAGAATAACTGATGCCAACAACCATTTTGAATTAGCTAGAACTTAGTGGAATTATCGTTTCGCATCAAGTTTTCAGTAAGCCGAAAATTGAGCGATTACGAATTTCCAGTCATCTGAAATAAAAAACGCATAAAATATAAAATATGGATAAGAAATACCATGACTTGCAATTTATAGTGTTCTAAGTGATTGTCAGATGTCATAGTTTCTGGGCAAAGCACATATTATGCACACGACTTAAAAACGTTATTAAAACCTATAACCTAATATAAGCTCCATATTATTATGAAAAATACCAATTTAAAAATTAAAATGATCCTATTTACTATGTTAGTGACTGTGTTATCTTGCAAAGAGAAGTCGGCACAAGAGTATAAAAATCTAAAAGAATTGAAGAGTCCTTCTATTAAACAAGTAGAAACTGCAATACTTCCCACAGTAAACATTAAAGACAACGATAAGCTAACATCTCCCGCATTAATCAAAGTGAATTCTCAGGGAGTGTGGCTTGCTAATGAAGGCTCATTAGGTTACATACAGTTGTTAGATGACCAGGGTAACGAAATTGCAACTAATTTTTTGACAACAAATGAAAATTGGATGAAGGAAGGGCCGGTTAACTTTTCTGCCAACTTGATATTTGATGCTAAAGGTAGCAAAGTTGGTTCGCTCATAATACACAATGACCCCGGTTCAAGAGATGGCGATGAAGCTGGTGAGAACATTAGTTTTACAATTCCAGTAACTTTTTAAATTATAACAGTTTCAAAAAGTCTTTTAACAAAGGGTTCCCATTTTTTTTATTCCAAATTATAGAAAGTTTTGTTTTTTGAACTATGGTATCTAATTCTATAAACTTAATTCTGTAACCCAATTTTTTTGCCAGAGATTTAGGAACAATCGAAATACCAAAATTATTCTCTACCAACTTAAAAATAGAGCTTGAATGTATGGTATTGTGAGAAATTATGGGAGTGAAATTACAATCATCAAAAATCTGCATTACTTTTTCATAATATGAAGCGCTATATTTAGCGTCAAATAGTATAAAAGACTCTTCTCTAAATTGAGCTATGCTTTCAAAATTGTGCTCATTTATATGATGATGTTTTGGTAAAACCAAACAAAAATTCTCCTCTAATATTGTCTTAATTTCTAGCGTTAATGGCACTCTTTCTAACCTCACAAAACCAATATCAAGAGAAAGTGACACTAAGTCTTCAATCTGCTTTTGATTGTCAATTTCTTTCAAATCAAATAGAATATCTGGATTTTTATCTTCAAATTTCAATAGCAAATTCGGAATCACATCTTGCATCGCAGAACCTACATAACCTATCTTCAACTCCCCTTTTTTACCATCATGAATTAATTTAGCATTAGTTAAGGTGCTTTCTATAACTTTCAATTGTTGTGTGAATTCTGTTTTCAAATATTCCCCTACAGTTGTCAATACAACCTTTCTATTATGCCTTTCAAAAAGTATGATGCCTAGCTCCTCCTCAAGCAGCTTTATTTGCCTGCTTAATCCTGGTTGCGAAATAAATAATTTCTCGGCTGCTTTTCTAAAATGCAACTCTTCTGCAACAGCAAGAAAGTAGCGCATGTGTCTTAACTCTATTTGATAACTCATAGTTCTTAATTGGTTGTATAATTGATATCATAAAGCATCAAAAGTAACCATAACTTTGATAAAACTAAAATTACAACACGAGATGTTTAAATACGGAATAGATATACTGA
>JAHIWE010000173.1 GCA_018816105.1 bacterium
CAAGTAAATCTGGACTTGAAAATCCATTACAAGAAGCATATGCAAATTTTGGTTTTTCAATTGATGAAGGCACATAAAAACTCCAAGAATCTCTATTGTGTATATCACAGAATGAAGTAGTTTTATTTAAAATTTTATAAGTTATTGTTCTTGAATCTTTTGATGGCTTTATATTATATTCAGTTCTATAGAAAAAACCAGATTTTAAAATTCCAATTTTTTGTGCAGCTATTTCTTTATTCTCAAAAACAATTGAGAAATCACATTCAGTTTTACTTAAAAAACATACCACATATTTATTATCATCTTCTACTGATAATAAAGGACCTAAGACTAGTTTATCACTCATTCGGGCTCCTTTTGTGTTAAAAATAAGTTGATTTTGATTATAACATATAAATTTATCTTTGATATAATAATACCTATGATTATTTTAGAAAGAAAATCCAATATACTTGTAATTGTTTTATTTCTACTAATATTTTTAATAAATATATCAATAGAGTTTAAAAAATATCAAGAATTAACTAATGAAGAAGTTTATGAAACAAAAGTAGAAGTATTAAATATTTATGAAAAAGAAAACTATAATATTTTAAGATTAAAAGCTAAAGATTTTGATTTTTTTACAAATATAGATAAATTTGAAAATATAAAAAAACAAGATATTTTAAATATTTTGATAATTTCTAAGAATCTTAGTTTTTTAGATTATTTAAAAGGATTTTATGCAAAGTCAATTAATTTTTATAAAATAGAAAAAATTACTACTTTAAAAGATAAAATTATTAAAGAAATAAACTTAAGTCATAATGATGAGATAATAAAAGAGCTTTTTCAAGCTCTGTTTTTAGCAGTTCCCATATCAAAAGAATTAAGAGATATTTGTACAAACTATGGAATTAGTCATTTGATTGCACTTTCTGGCTTTCATTTGGGTGTTTTATCTTTTGTTATATATTGGATTTTTTATTATCCTTATAGTTTTTTTCATGGTAAATATTTTTCTTATAGAAATAAAAAATATGACTTATTGCTAATCTCAATCTTTTTTCTATTTTGTTATTTGATTATAACAGATATTGTACCTTCACTTTTAAGAGCTTTTGTAATGTTTGTATTAGCTATTTTTCTTTTACGCTCAAATATAAAGATATTTTCATTTATGACTTTATTGATAACTTTTTTAATAGTTGTTTCGCTTTTCCCTAAATATCTATTTTCTTTGGGATTTTGGTTTTCTATTATTGCTGTTTTTTATATATTTTTATTTATACAATATTTTAAAGATTTAAATAAATATTTGCAAATTCTCATTTTTAATTTCTGGATATTTTTAATATTTAATCCTATTGTTCATTTTTATTTTCCACAAACATCCTATGAACAGTTTCTATCACCAATTATTACAATATTTTTTACACTATTTTATCCCATTGAGATTTTTGCTCATATTTTTGATTTTGCAATATATTTTGATGGTTTTATAAAAAGTTTTTTATTTCATAAGATAAATGTATATGAGGTTTTTACGCCTTTTTATTTTTTTATTGTTTACCTAATTGTTTCATTAGCTTCAATATTTTATAAAAAGGCGTTTTGGAGTTTAAATATTTTAATGATTATATTTAATCTTTATTTATATATTTAAATTACTCCAATTTGATCTAAGAATAGTGCAATAATTGCAAAAGGAACTAAATATTTAATTAATGAATACCAAATATTAAATACAAGTATACTTGTATGTTTTAAGAAGATTCCTTCAATTAATTTTCTATCAACAAAATATCCCATAAAAATACAAGTTATAAATGCAGCTAATGGCATCATAATAGATGAAGTTAAGTAATCCATCCAATCAAAAGCATTTTTATTAAAGAATGTTAATTGTGCACCATATGAACTAGACATAGAAAGTAGGGCAACAATTCCTAAAAGATAAAAAATCGAACCACACATTATAGTTGCTTTTTTTCTTGTCATATTAAATCTTTCTATAAAGAACATTAATACAGGTTCTATCATAGAAACAGCAGATGTAATACCTGCAAATATTAGTGCTATAAAAAATGATACAGCAACAACATTTCCTAAAGTTCCCCATTGTTCAAATATAACAGGTAATGAAATAAATACAAGACCAGGACCTGCTGCACTTTGTGAACCAGCTTCAAATAAGAATGCAAAAATAATAAGACCAGCAATTAAAGCAATTGTTGTATCAACTAATGCAACTAAAACTGATGATTTTATAATATTTTCATCTTTTGGTAAAGATGCAGAGTATGTAATAATTGTACCAATACCCAAAGAAAGAGTGAAGAAAGCTTGACCTAATGCTGCTAAAAATGCATCGGAATTGATTTTACTCCAATCTGCATAAAACATAAATTCTAAAGATTTAGAAAAACTATCCAATGTTAAAGCATAAATGAATAAACCAAATAAAATAATCGCAAGTAGGGGCATTAAAATAAGATTTATTTTTTCAATTCCATCTTTTATACCTTTTAGTACAATCCAAATAACGCTTAATGAGATAATCGTATGAAAAAATATTTGAGTTAAAATATCTTTTGAAACTAGATTATTAAAAGTATCAGCAGCAATTGCTGAAGTAGTTGGAAGATCAGATATTGAAATAAAGATATATTTTAAAATCCATCCTAGAACAACTGAGTAAAAAGAAAGGATAATTAATCCAGAAAAAACCATGAAACTTGCAAATTTCCATTTTGGATTTTTAGATTTTGAAGTATCCACAAAAGAACTAGCAACATTTGCTTGAGAATTTTGACCGATTAATGACTCTGCAATAAATACCGTAAGTCCTATGAATAATATACATAAAAGATATATTATAACAAAAGCACCACCACCATACTCACCTGTAATATATGGAAATTTCCATATATTTCCTAACCCTACAGCAGAACCTGCTGCTGCTAAAATAAAACCAATTCTAGAAAATTTGTTCAACTTTATCCTTTGTCTTAGATATAAATATCAGAGTATACAAAAAATAAAATTAATAAGTAATTTGTTAGAAATTAATATATAATTAATCCTAAAGTCTAGCCAATAATTCAGCTTTTTTAGTATTAAATTCTTCTTGTGTTAATACACCTGCTGTGTATAAAGTAGAAAGTTGCTCAATAAGTGTAATTATACTTTTTGAAGATTCATTTGATACTGTATTTGTTGAATTATTTGCAGAACTGTTTAATACAGGTTGAGCAAGAGGTTCAATTATTGGTTCTATAAAATTATTTTGAATAGGTGCAACAAAATTATTTTGTGAATTATTGTTACTTTGATTTGCTCCTATAACAATAGGAAGTGTAGAAACTAAAATTGTTCCATATTGACTAGAAAAAGTCAAAGAATCATTTCCTCCTTGTTGCTGAGAAATCCCTGAGATATTATTATCTAAAGTATCATAAACTGTAACTTTACCATTTATATCAACAGCTAATCTATTTGGAAAAATTGCATATCTTGTACTATTTTGTGCCCCACTACTAAATGGATTTCCAAGCTCAACTGGCCACCATTGATTACTTTGTGTTGTACCTTTTGGAGCAAGAGGAAAAATGATTGTTGAAGCAAGTGCATTTGAAATATCATTACAAAGATTGTCAACAGTGTTTTTTAAACCATAATTGAACATATCGCCAACCATAGTCATTCCACCTCTCATCCATTGACCGCCACCACCTAGTTCTGGGCAGTTAAATTGAGCCATACTTCCACCACCATTATTTACAGCACCAATCATATATATGATAGCATCAGAATTTAAGTTATATCTATTTGAAAGATCGTTAACGATATTTTGACCTTCAGGAGTTAATTTTTGCATAGGAATATCCTTTTTATGCTTTTTGTAATTCTTATTACAGATTTGTTTGAAGGTGTATTTTTATATATTTAAGATAATTTTCTTGATTATCCTAAAACCTTATCAAGAGTATATCTTAAATCATCATCAAGTTCCATATTAGATCTCATCCAATTTAAATATCCAGCATCTTCTCTTGCTACAAGTTCAACATCTTTACCTTTATGTTTACCAAATTTGAAAGTTTTTATAAATACAGGAGTTCTAGTTAAATCAACTAATTTTTCAATTGGATTATAATCTGGATATATTTCTCTACATTTAGCAACAAGTTTTGTTAAAAAAAGTTTCATAACTAAAACATCACCAATAGCATCATGTGCTTTAATTGTAATATTGTGTTTAGAAGCTTCTATTTCTTCTGTTTTGTAAAGTTCAAGTGCATATCTTATATACTGAAGTCTATGATAGGGAAGATCAGGAAATAGGTGCTTAGCGCATCTTAAAGTATCAATTAATTGATATTGATTAATAAATCCCTCTTTTTTAATCATTCCCATATCAAAAGAGATATTATGAGCTATTAAATAGTTCTCATTTGAGTTTAATTCTTCTAGTCTTTTATAAAAGTTTGTTTCATTTGCTTTTGGTTTTCCAATTAATAAATCAGGTGTAATATTATGAACTTCCATTGCTTCAAGTTTTATAGCTGTATCAGATGAACATAATTCATCAAAAGCTTCAACTTTTCCTTTTTGATCAACAATCATAGCTCCAAATTGAATTACTTTATCATCTTCTTGGTTTCCTGTTGTTTCTGTATCAAATAGTACGTAATAAGCCATATTTATTTATTCCTTTTTTATATTATTAACATACCATCACCATAAGAGTAAAATCTATATTTCTCTTTTATAGCTTCATGGTAAATTTCAAGTGTTTTTTCAAGTCCTACAAATGATGCAATAAGCATAATAAGTGTAGATTTTGGTAGGTGAAAGTTTGTAAGTAAATAATCAACTTTTATAGGTTGATTTGCTGGATTTAAAAACAAATCACATTCACCTTGAATTTTATTTGTTCGTGCATAGTATTCAACAGTTCTTGTAACCGTTGTTCCAACTGCTAGAACTTTTTGTGCTTTATCTAAAGCTTTTTTAGCATCAATTCCTATTTCAAAATATTCACTATGCATTGGATGATTTAAAATATCATCAACATCAACTGGTTTAAAAGTTCCAGCTCCCACATGTAAAGTTAAATAATTTACATCATATTTTGCATTTATTTTTTCTAATAATTCAGGCGTAAAATGAAGTGATGCAGTAGGAGCTGCAACTGCTCCATAGTTTTTAGCAAATAGTGTTTGATAATCTTGCTCATCTTTTTTTTCATCAGCTCTATTCATATAAGGAGGAAGAGGTAAATGACCAATTTTATTTAGAATTTCAACTAATTGCAAAAAATCTAGTTTTTTGTCATTTTGAGAGAAAGTAACTACACGACTTCCATCTTCGTTTACTTCTAAAACTTCAGCATTTAGATTTTCATCAAAAAATAGTTTTGTTCCTACTTTTACTTTTCCGCCAATCATTACTAAATATCTATCCATAAAAAGAGGCTTATTTAAAAGTAGTTCGATTTTACCACCTGTTTCTTTTGTTCCAAAAATTCTAGCTTTTATAACTTTTGTATCATTTAAGAAAATTGATAGATTTTGGGGTAAAACATCCATAAGATTTTTAAAAGTTGTATGTGTTATTGTATCTGTGGCTCTATTGTAAACCAAAAGCCTAGCATTATCAGCTGGGCTTACAGGATGGTTTGCTATTAACTCTTTTGGTAGTTCATAGTCGTAACTTGAAGTTTTTAATGGGTCTAACATAAAGTTCTATTCTTCCTCATCTTCTTCTTTAGGAGCTGGATTAAATACTTTTGCAATGTAAATTGAAACTCCATAAAGTAAAGTAAGTGGTGCTGCCATTAATAATTGACTAATTACATCTGGAGGTGTTAATAGTGCTGAAACTACAAAGATAAGTATAATTGCATATCTAAAGAAATCTTTTAACATTCTATCATCGACAAGACCAATTTTAGCTAGGAAAAATGTAATAACAGGTAGCTCAAATGCAATACCAAAACCAATTAAAAGTTTAGTAAAAAATCCAACATACTTGCCAATACTAGGTAATATTGTAACAACTGTTGAACCAAAATTAATTAAGAATTCAAATCCTACTGGAACAACTATATAATAAGCAAATGAAGCACCTATTAAAAACATTAATGTTGCAAAAAATACAAATGGAATTACAAGCTTTTTTTCATGATCATAAAGCCCTGGAGCTAAAAATAACCATAATTGCCAAAAAATAACAGGAAGTGATACAATAAATCCTGCAAAAAATGCTACTTTTAAAGCTGTAAAGAATGTCTCTTGAATTTCAACTGCAACCATTTGTGAATTTTTTGGAAGAACTGCTTCAACAGGAACCATCATCCAATTTAATATTGGTTCATAAAAAGAGAAACATACAAAAAACATCACTCCCACTGTTAAACATGATATTACTAATCTTTTTCTAAGATCAGCGATATGTGGCTTTAAATCATCAAACATTAAGCATTTTCCTCTTTTTTGTCATCTAACTTTACTTTAAATTTATCTTCTTTTTTGAACGAAACTTTTTGCTCTTTGGGCTTTTCTTCAATAACTTCACTTTTTGTAGCTTTTTCTGAAGATTCTTCTTTCAAATCATCTTTTAAAATATCATTTAATCCTAAATCTATTTTAGAATCAATTGATAAAGAAGCTTTAGTATCTTGAATTTGAGATTTGAACTTACTAGCTTCAGCTTTCATTTCAGATATATTTAATTCACTGTCTAGTGTTGTTTTTGCATCATCAAGACCAGTTTTTAATTTTTTGATAAATTTTGCTATTTGAACCATAGCAGTAGGTAGTTTATCAGGTCCTAATGCGATAACTGCAATTATTGCAATTAAAAAGATTTCCATAAAGCCCATTCCAAACATATATAACTCCATTGTATTAATAAAGGTAGAAATTTTAACTAATTACAGTAAAAAGACTACTTAAGTGGTAAGGATTAAGAGATAATTTGTTTTGATATATGACTTATTAACATAAAATCAAAACTATTTGAAATTGAGCACCTTTATATTTAATACCATCATGGATATACTCAACATTTGAAACACTAAGTGTTCCACCCATATGTTCAATAATATTCTTACTCATATATAAACCAATTCCCGTTCCACCTGTTTCTTCTTTTGTTGTAAAATAAGCTCCAAATATATTATCTATAATATCTTCAGGTATTCCATTTGCATTATCTTTGATTCTAATAATTAGTTTTTTATCTTCTTTGATTGCATCAATAAAAATAAATTTCTTTTCATTTACATCTTTTTTAATAAGTTCATCTTTTGCATTTTTTAAAATATTAATTAAAGTTTGTAATAATTCATTTTCATATGTATCTATAATCACTGATTGGATATTTTTAATGATTTTTATATCATTGTACTTAAATTGAGAATCGATAAGTTTGAAAGTTTTATCAAAAGCATCTTTAATATCAAACGATTCTTCTTTTTTATTTGGATTAAAAAAGTTTCTAAAATCATCTATTGTTGAAGATAGATTTTTTACTGAGTCATCAATTCCTTTTATGGCATCTTCTATCTCTTCTTCACTAAAACTTTTGAACTCTCTATTTAACTTTATTATTCCATTTGATAAACTAATAACACTTAAAGGCTGTTTCCATTGATGTGCAATATTTCCAATCATTTCACCCATAGTTGCCATTTTTGATTGCTGTATTAATAATTTTTCTTTTTCTAAGGTATTTTTTATTTCTTTTTCTATCTCTATTTTATAATTTTTAAATTTGTCTTTTACAATTTTTGAGACATAAAAAGAGATAAAAACAAAAATTGTTGTAATTAATAAACTTAAATAAATTATATTATTTATTGCTTTTTCATTAGATTCTTTTAATAAAGCTTTTCTTTTTTCAATATCATCATTTAAGTTTTTTATATAAAAACCACTTCCAATTAACCAATTCCACTCGGGAAATATTTTTACATAAGATACTTTATCCTTATTTTTAACTAATTTATTTGGATTTACAGTAGAGATATAGTTTATAAAGCGATCATCTTTTTCTTTTGCAAATTCAATTATTTCTTTTATTAAGTATCTCCCTTCTTCATTTTTTTCGTTTATTCCATTTTTTCCAATTAGCTCTTTTTCATAATGAGATAGAATATTACCTTCTAAATCAAACATGAAAATATACCCATCATCCCCAAATCTAATATTTCTAATTTTCTCTAATAATTCACTTTTTAGTTCATCTTCAAAATCTTTAACATATTCACCTGTTCCAATTACCACATTAAATGGTTCAAAATATTTATAAAAACTAATTTTTTGGTCAGGGGAACTAGAATCTTTAGCTTTGTACCAATAATAAGAGTCAAATGCTTCATTTTTATTTTCAATGGTAGTGATAATTTTTTTAACAAATTGATAACCATTTGCATCTTTATAATTTGATAGATTCACTCCTTCTAATTTTTCATTTAAAGGTTGAAGTAGTTTTGTTCCATTTTCATCATCAATAAAAAAATAACCTCGACCATTATTATAAATAATCCCACCTAAAGCACTTTTTATTGTTTCAAATATATGTTCTTTTGAATGTTTAATCCCATTTTCATCAATTGTAGATTCTTTTTCATAGATATTTGTAGCCATTTGATGTGCTTCATAGACTCTATTTCTTATTTCATTTTTTAGATTTTCTTCAGATTTTTCTTTTTTTTCTTTTATAAATGCATATACTTTTAGAACTTCTTCTTTTACTTTATCTTCATTTTCTTTATAAAAAGTTTCTTCAATTTGTTTTAAATCATTATTAAAAGAATGGTTTCTTTCATATATAAATAGCTGTGTAGTAATTATTGAGATGATCAAAACCAAAAAAATAGGTGAATACTTAATAATATTTAAAATATATTTTTCATTATCTAGGTTCTTCAAAAATAACCTTTTCTGAAATTATAGCAAAAACAATTAATTATTTATAATTATTTTTAATTTTTAGTAGCTTTTACCTAAAATTTGATAAAATCTAAAATATATAGAGAAATATTCATCACAAGGCAAAAAATGGAATTAATTGTTATATTAGTAGTTGTTGTAATTTTATATTTAATTGGAAAAAATTATAAAACTGAAGAGTTTAAAAATATAAACTTAAAAAGAAAAGATAGATTTGAAGGTGATTTACTAAATCATGAAGCTGGATTATTAGTAGCTTTAATGGCAAAAGTTGCAAAAGCTGATGGTAAAGTTTGTGAATTAGAAGCTGAATTATTAAAACATACTTTTACTGATATTTCTAGTCATTTTGAAAATAGTGAAGAAATCAAAGAAAAACTAAAAGCTTTATATACAAAAGAGAAACAAAGCTTTGATAATATGATTATTATTTGTGAGAAATTATACAATTTGACAAAAAATGATTATACTAAACGTGCTAAAATTATGGAATATTTATTAAATTTAGCATTTATTGACAAAGAGTTTTCAAAAACTGAAAAAATGATCACAGAAGATATTTCAAATGCTTTAAAAATAAAAAAAGATGATTTTGAAAGATTAATAGTTACCTTTGAAGCATTTTATTCACAACAAGCAGCTTCAAAAGCTATTAGTTTAGAAAAAGCTTATGAAATTCTAGAATCAAAAATAGATGATGATAATGCAACTTTAAAGAAAAACTATAGAAGTTTAGTAAAAAAACATCACCCAGATATTATTTCAGGGCAGGGTGCATCTCAAAATATAATCGATGAAGCTACTAAAAAACTTCAAGAAATAAACGAAGCTTATGAAATGATAAAAAAAGATAGAGGAATATAATTTGCTAGGATTTGAAAAATCTTATGAAGTATGTAATTGTAAAAAAGTTACAATTGAGCATATAGAAAATGTTATAAAAAATCAAAATGCAACAACTCTTAGAGAGATACAAGATCTAACAACAGCAGGAACAGAATGTAGACATTGTATTTTCCCGGAGGGTGATTTTGGGAAAATGAAAAAAAAGATATATTGTAAAGATATATTAATTGAATTAAAAAAAGAGGTTAGTAATGGCTAAAAATTTTGCACATTCATATGAAGTATGTACTTGTAAACATGTAACTTTAGGTGAAATAATATATGCTATAAAAGAAAAAAATGCAAAAACTCTTGAAGATTTAGGAAATTTAACAGATGCTGGGACTTGTTGTAAATCTTGTAAAAATCCACAAAGTGATATAGGTGTTGAAAAAATGGAATTGTATTTAGACCAGATATTAAATAAATTTGATAAAGAAAAAAAATGAAAAAACAAATAATAGAAAATATAAAAAAATTAATAAATATTAATCCTGAGGATTCAATTGAAATAAATCCAAACTATTTGGAGTATTTTGATGAAGAAGAGCTTTTGGATATACAAAAAAGATTAGAGTTTAAAAAACAAAACATTTCTAAACTAAGTGTTGATTATTTAGATGAAATTTATGAAAAAACAAAAAAAGATGAGATATAATTACTTAATAAAGGATTAAAAATGATAGACTGGAAAAATGTTAAGCTAGATTTAATAAATTTTTTAAAAAATGAAGTTAAAAAAACAGGATTAGAAAAAGTGACAGTGGGACTTTCTGGTGGCTTAGATTCAGCTGTTGTTGCAATATTGTGTAAAGAAGCTTTTGGTGATAAATTAAATTGTGTTTTAATGCCATCTCAGTTTTCATCTCAAAGCTCTACTGATCATGCAATTGAAGTTTGTGAAAAGTTTAATATTAAATATGAAATTATTTCAATAGAACCAATGGTTAGTGGCTTTATTAAAAATATGGATGAAGATAGACTTAGAATTGGAAACTTTAGTGCTAGAATGAGAATGTCTGTTTTATATGATGTATCATCAAGAGAAAAATCACTTGTTGTTGGAACTTCAAACAAAAGTGAGTTACTTTTAGGATATGGAACAATTTTTGGAGATATTGCTTGTGCTATTAATCCAATTGGACAGATGTATAAAAGTGATGAATTTGAATTTGCAAGATTATTAGGAGTTCCTGAGTCTATTTTAAATAAAGCACCAAGTGCTGATTTATGGGAAGGTCAAAGTGATGAAGAGGAACTTGGATATTCATATAAGCATATGGATGAAGTTTTAAAATTACTTGTTGATGCAAATAAATCAAAAGAGGAGTTATTGAAATTAGGTTTTGAAGAAGATTTAATAGATAGATTAGAATATAGAATAAAAGCAAATGCATTTAAAGGTAGATTACCAATAATTGCAAATATTAATTGGAGTTAAGAATGGCTAAAAACATAGCAATATATAAAGCATCTATAGATAATGAAGAATTAAACCAAATAAGATCAGTTTTAGAATCAAAAAATGATTTATCAAAAGTTTTAGAGTTTGAAGAAAGTATGAGAAATTTTATAGGTGCAAAGTATGCGGTTGCAACTGCTACATCAACCGCTGCTATACATTTAGCATTAAGTGCAATTAAATTAAAAAGAGGGGACAAGATTTTAATGTCTGTTAACTCTTTTGTAAATTTACCTGAAGTTGTAAGACATTTTGATGCAGAGCCTATATTTATTGATATTAATATGGAAGA
Organism: bacterium; assembly: GCA_018816105.1. Lineage (GTDB taxonomy): Bacteria > Campylobacterota > Campylobacteria > Campylobacterales > Arcobacteraceae > Aliarcobacter. The sequence goes on from JAHIWE010000173.1 coordinate 11,588, forward strand.
TATGAATATTGATGTTAATAAATTTGAAGAAGCACTAGCTTCTAATGATTCTAAAAAATTAAGAGGTGCAATTATTACTTTTGTAGCAGGGCAAGCTCCTGATTTAGATAGGATTTATGATATTGCTGAAAAGTATGGAATTATTTTAATCGAAGATTGTAGGTCTAGTTTAGGTGGAACATACAAGGGTAAAAAAATTGGAAACCTAAGAGCTGATATGACTATCTTTTCAACAAATCCATCAAATGCAAAATATGCAATTTCAAGATCTGGAGTTATTGTTACAAATAATGAAGATATTGCAAATAGAGCAAAATTATTAAGAACTCATGCACTTACAACTACATATGATAGTTATGGAAACTTGGATTATGTATATGATGTTGTTGATATTGGTCATAAATATGATTTATCTGAACTTGATGCTGCTTATGCATTAGCTCAGTTAAATAAAACAGAAAAATTTATCAAAAGAAGAAAAGAAATAGCAAAACTTTATGCAAAAAGATTGACAGGTGTAAAACATATTACAATTCCCTCACATAATGATGAGCATATTTTTACTCAGTTTATTATCAAAGTTTCAAGAAATAGAGATGCTTTTGCAAGAGCTTTAAAAGAAAGAGGAGTATCTACTGGACTTAATTATATTCCCTTACATCTTTTATCTTATTATAAAACAAAGTATTCTATTAAAATTACTGCATTCTCAAATGCTTTAAATAACTATCAACAAATACTTTCACTTCCAATGTATGCAAGTCTTACAGATGAAGAAGTAAATTATGTTTGTGACCAAGTTATTAGTGTTGCATCTGAATGGATATAAAATAATTTGAAACAAAAACTATATTTATGGATTGAAGATTATTTCTTCTTTCCAAATACTTTTCAAAAAATAATCTCTTTTTTACTTCTTCCTTTAACTTATCTATCTTCTCTGAAGTATTTAAAGGTTTCTTCTCTTTAGGAATCTTAGGTGATTTAGAACATCCATTAGGATAGTAATTATAGAAGCAATTTTTACATTCCTTTTTATTAGGAGTAAGTACTTCAGGTTCATTATGATCTACAGCATGTTTAATGTTTTCTAATGTTCTTATATGTTCATCCTTTAAATCCCTTAATACTTC
>JAHIWE010000174.1 GCA_018816105.1 bacterium
AATTGTTCATACAACTTTTCAATTTGAATGGGAATAAATTTTATTAAAAGAAAGTTTTATTTCTTTATGATACAATTGCAAAAAAATTAATAAAGGATAATAATGGCAGCTGTAATAGTTGAAAGAGCATGTGGATGCTTTAGAAATTCAGATTTCGAACAAGAAACAAACTTTGATTCAATAGATGAAGCATTACAAAAAGCAGATGAAATGTGTATAATAATGAACGAAGATTTTTGTCATAAACATAAATTCAAAACTGAATATGTTGACGGAAACGTAATGATTAAAATGGTAATGAACGGATAAATTTAGAATATCGTCTAATCTCTTTGTAGAATTTTTTAGTTATAATTCAAAAAATATAATTACAAAGAGCAAAGATGATAGACATTAAACTACTACAAAAAGACTTCGATTATGTTGTAACAGCTTTACAAAGAAAAGGTGTAGACAACGAGCTTTTAAATAACCTAAAAACACTTGCATCTAACACAAAACAAAAACGAAAAGAGATGGAAGACGTTACAGCTGAGCAAAACTTACTTTCAAAAGAGTTTGGAAGATATAAAAAAGAGAAGCTAGATGTTGCTCCACTTCAAGAAAATATAAACAATCTAAAAAATAAAAAACAAGAGTTAGAAGAACAAGTGCGAGTTTTAGAAGATGAATTAACTTCTATTATTTTAGGTGTTCCAAATATGCCTGATGAGTCAGTTCCTTCAGGTGCAGATGAAAATGAAAATGTTATTTTAGAAGTTGTGGGTGAAAAACCAACTTTTACTTTTGAGCCAAAAGAGCATTGGGATTTAAATAATGGTTGGATTGATTTTGAAAGAGGTGTAAAAATTGCAAAATCAAGATTTGCAGCCTTAAGAGGTGATGGAGCAAGACTAGAACGAGCTTTAATAAACTATATGCTTGATTTTAATAGAGAACGAGGTTTCCAAGAGTGGTATGTTCCATTTATGGCAAACTCAAATACACTTCAAGGAACAGGGCAACTTCCAAAATTTGCTGATGATTTATTTAAAATTGAAGGTGAAGATTTATATTTAATCCCAACTGCTGAGGTATCTTTAACAAATTTATTTAATGATGAGATTTTAGAAGCTGAAGAACTTCCAATGTTACTTACTTCTTACACTCCTTGTTTTAGAAAAGAAGCAGGAAGTGCAGGGCGAGATACAAGAGGATTAATTAGACAACATCAATTTGATAAAGTAGAAATGGTAGCAATTGCTTCTCAAGAACAATCAAATGAAGTGTTTGAAAAAATGGTAGCTTGTGCAAGTGATTTATTAACATCACTTGGTCTTCCTCACCAAAAAATGCAATTATGTACAGGTGATTTAGGATTTTCAGCAGCCACAACTATCGACTTAGAAGTTTGGTTACCTGGACAAAATAAATATAGAGAAATTTCATCAATTTCAAATACAAGAGATTTCCAAGCAAGACGTGCAAAAATCAGATATAAAGATGGTAAGAAAAATATCTTAGCTCATACTTTAAATGGTTCTTCTTTAGCTGTTGGAAGAACATTAGTAGCTATTATGGAAAATTATCAAAACGAAGATGGAAGTGTTACCATTCCAGAAGTGTTAAAACCATATATGAAGTAATGAGGCTAAGGCTTCCAAAGCAAAGGATTTGCGTTCTGAGTTTCTGTGAAAATGAAGATGGAAGCGTTAGCATTCCTGAAGTGCTAAAAAAATATATGTAATTTGAATTTTTATATATAAAAAAGGGGAAAGTTGGTGAGACTTTCCCCTTTTTTTTTGTTCGCGCACTTTGAGTTTTATAAAAAAAATATTTAAATATATACAAATAAAACTCATAAACCAGAAAAAATATTTTGATTGTTTTGAAGTGATTATAAAAAAGAAGTTTCATCCTAAAAAAAATTGTCACAAGTGCTATAATTTTTAACTAAGGAGAGATAAGTAGATAAAACCTCTTATTTGAAGTAATTATACACACTTGAAACTTAAAGAATGCTATTTTAATGCTACGTTTGTGAAAAAATATTTAAATTTAATAATTAATTTATAAAATTAATAAAATTTACTTAACAAAAACTTTTGTATCATATAGTTTATTATCAACTCTTACTTCAAAATAACCTTTTTGTATATTATAATGTTTAAAAGTAAGCTCTTCACCAATTTTTATTTTTTGATTATTATAAACAGAAATTGAGTTTTCATAGTGTCCTAATGAATTTCCAATTTTTACTTCAACCTTTGAGTTTGTAAAATCCCCAAAAATAACTATTTTAGAGTAACCAATACCATTGTAGTTATTATCTGTAACTCTTTTATGTTGTATATTTTCTCCATCTCCATTGCTATCAAAAACTCCAATAGCATAGGCTTTTATATCAGAAGCATTCATAAAAAGGTTCATAAGTAAAATAAGGGCTATTGTTTTCATGTTTTGATTTTACACTTTATTTGTGAAGAGTTTGTATAAATAGAGTATTATCTTAAATCTATTTAAATGTTTAATTAAAGTAAATATTGATAATAAGTAACAAGATATATTTAATTTAGTTAAATAATTTAATTAAATTAAACAATGACTAGAAAATATACAGTATAATTTAATAGAATAAAATAAAAATTCTATATACTGTTAAATATGAAATTAGGAAAAGAGGATCAAATGAAAAAAGATATCATAGTTGTTGGTGGCGGGGTAATAGGACTTTTTTGTGCATATCAATTGGTAAAACAAGGGCGAAAAGTAACTGTTATAGATAAAGAAGATATTACTAATGGTACATCGTTTGGAAATGCTGGGCTAGTATCTTGCTTTGGGAAAAATCCTCTTAGTACACCAGGGATTATTACTGATACTATTAAATTAATGTTAAAGGGTCAATCACCTATGAATTTTCATCCATCAACAGATTGGAAATTATATAGATGGCTACTTAAATTTGCAACAAGTGCAAATGAAAAAAGAGTAGAAAAAAGTCTTGCTCTTTTTGAAAGATATGGAAGATTATCTTTAGATATATATTCAAAAATGACTAGTGAAGATAAAATGGATTTCTATTTTCATCAAGATGGTTTATTAATGATATATACAGAACAAGCAAGTTTTGATAAAAAAGTAAAAATCAGTCAAGATGAAGAGAAATATTTAATTTTATCAAAAAGTGAAACTAAAAAATATATGCCATGTGCAAATGATAAAATAATAGGTTCAGTATTATTAAAAGAAAATGGGCACATAGATCCAGGATTGATGATGAAAGAGCTTAAAAGTTATTTGATTTCACAAGATGTGGAATTTTTATTAAATGAAGAAGTTCAAAGATTGGAATTTAATCAAAATAAAGTTTCAAAAATTATTACAAATAAAAATGCTTATGAAGCTGATACTTTTATATTATCAACGGGTTGGAATGATACTTTAGCAAAACAAGCAAAAAATGATTTTTTAATGACTCCTGCAAAAGGATATAGTATTACTTTTGAGATGAAAGAAGAATTAAGACCAAAAACATGTGCTTTATTTGCTGATCAGTTTATTGCAATGACTCCTAGAAAAGATACAGTTAGAATAACATCTAAACTAGAACTAGGTACTACAAATAAAGATGTGATAAAAAAACAAATTGATAGTATTAAACATAATTTATCACTTTTTACAAATGAATTTGAAATGAAAAATGCAGTTGAATGGACAGGATTTAGACCATTGGCTCCTGATGATATGCCAATTTTAGGGTATGATAAAAATTACTCAAATCTAATTCACGCAACAGGTTTAGGATGGCTTGGAATTACATTTGCTCCTTCTATTGGACATATAATTTCAAATTTACTTGTAAATGAAAAAAGCAATAAAAATAGCTCTGATATTTTACTTTTTTCACAGTTTTATCAAATTTAAAGAAATATATTTCTTATAGAGTTTTAAATATATTGATGATTATCAATGAATTATTCATAATAAAGAGTTATCATTCTTTCATATATCATAAGGAGAGAAAATGATTATTCCAGAAAATGCAAAACAAATTGAAGTTAATGGTGCTACGGTTCCTTTTTTTAAAGATGAAGAATCTTATTATTTTGATTCAAGTTTAACAGCTCCTCCTGAGCCTATGGTTAATGCAATGGTAGGGCTTCAGCTATTAGATGATAAATATAAATTAATAATGATAAATCACAAAGCACCAATGGGTTTATTCCCAAAAATAAAAGATTCATTTAACTATGAATTTGTTGAGTTACCTAACGATACTGTAAAGGTGACTTTTATAAAAAAAACTAATACAAGTGTAAATCTAAGTAATGTTGATACATCTTGTAGTGGTTCAGGGTGTATGCATTAAGTTATGAATATTTCACAGCAATTTGCTCCACCTTTTAAATTAGTATCATCATTTTTTATAAGTGCATTACTTATGTTTTTTATAAGTATTGCCTTATTGTTTACTTTTGATATTACTTTACTTCATACTCAAAGTACTATGGTTTTATCATGGGTTCATTTATATTTATTAGGTTTTGTAATGATGAGTATTTTTGCTTCCATGGCACAACTTTTACCTGTAGTATTAGAAGTGGAGCATTTTTCTATTGACTTATATTATGTTGTAAATCCCTTACTTTTTATTGGAACTGTTTTAATATTTTTAGGATTTTATAAATATCCTATACTTTTATCTTATGGTGGAGTTATAGTTTTTATATCATTTTTTATATTTTTATTTGAGAGTTTTTTGACTATTAAAAAAGTTGAAAAATTAAACTTTTTATCAAGTACTGTTTTTGTTGCTAATATCTTTTTATTTTTAGGGTTAGTTGTAGCTATTCTTCTGTCTTTTGTTTATACAGGAGCTTTAGATTTTGATTTAAAAGCTTTGATGCTTTCACATATCTATTTGGTTTTTGTGGGATATCTAGGAATTACTATTATTTCAATGAGTTATATTTTAATTCCAATGTTTTGGCTTTCACACTCTTTTAATAATATTTATTTAAAAATAGCATTTTATAAAATAAGTATAGGTGTAGTTTTAGTAGTTTTTAGCCAATTAATAGATATTTCATTTTTCAAATACTTTGGATATTTGGAAGTTTTACTTGGATTTATTTTTTATATTTATCAGTTATATTTAATTTTCAAAACAAAAGTTAGAAAACAAAAAGATATATATTATTTATATATTGTTTTTGCGGTTATAAGTTTTATTCTAGCATTAATTTTAAGTTGTTTTTATTTTGTATATTTAAATGACTATATTTTAAGTGTTGCTGGATTTGTTTTTTTAATTGGTTTTTTAAGCCCAATAATAACGGCTCATTTATATAAAATAGTTCCTTTTTTAGTTTGGTTTCATAGATTTTCAAGTTTAGTTGGAAAACAAAAAGTTCCAATGTTAGCTGATATGGTTCCAATTAAAAGTTCTAATTTTGGTTTTGGTTTTTATTTAATTGGTTTTATTTTAAGTTTAGTAGCTTTAACTTTCAGTAGTGATATTTTATTTAAATCAGCTGTTAGTTTCTTATTTATAGGAGCATTTTTTATCTTAAAAGATGTTTTTTATATTATAAATTTTAAAGGATAATATATGTACACAAAAGAAGAGATTTTCAAAGCAGTATCAACTGTAAATGATCCAGAAGTTGGGTTTAATCTTGTTGAAATGGGTTTAATTTACGATGCTGTTTGTGATGAAAAAATGAATGTAATTGTAACAATGACTCTAAGTACAAAAGCTTGCCCTTTACATCAAATGATTTTACAATGGGTTGAAGAAGCAGTTATGAGAGAACTTGAAAAAGTTGAGCATGTTGATATTGATTTAGTTTGGGAACCAGCTTGGAATATTTCAATGGCAAGTGATGAAGTAAAACAAAAACTTTCTTAGTTTTTGTTTTAGCTTTTTTATCTAATTAAAATGAAACAGGCGTAATGACAGATAAATAAGAGGCTTGTTTATCTGTTTTATTCTCTATTTTATGGGGAATATCAGGATTAAATCTAATACAATCTCCTTCATTTAAAATAAATTCTTTATCTTGTAAAGTAATAGTAATTTCACCTTTTAATACATAATCGCACTCTTCACCACCTTTTGTATGGGGCATAATATCATCTGTAATTCTTTGGGCTTCAAGATTTACTAATACAAATTCTACATCTCCTTGTAAATCAGGAACTAATAATTCACAGTTATATAAAGGATCAGGAAAAGATATTTTTCTTCTTTTATCTTTTCTAACAATTAACTTAGATTCATCTGTTATTAGTTCTTCAGTTGTATTTTCATTTGTAAATAAATGGGCTAATGTTGTATCTAAAACCTTTGCTATTTTTCTTAATGTTTCAACAGAACCTTGAGTTGAACCACTTTCAAGTAAAGAAAGCATTCCATATGAAATTCCAGCTTCAATTGCAAGCTCTTTTGCATTCATCTTTTTTTGTTTTCGCAAATATTTTATTTTTTTACCAACATTAAATTCTTCAGTCACAAATATACCTCTTTTATTAGTATTTACAAATATTTTATCACAATTCCACTTAAGTGATAAATTTCAATATTTTTAAAACAATTAGTAATTATATTGCCTTGATTTTATCTTTTGGCTAGTATACTTCATGCTTAAAAATAATAAAGGATTTCAGATTTTAGACTATATAAATTTATCAATTTTAGCAATATTTATACCAACTTTCTTTTTTGTTTCAATTACTCCTGGAATGTGTATGACATTGTCTTTGAGTATGGGAATGAGTATTGGATTAAAAAAAACATTTTATATGATGTATGGGGAGCTTTTAGGTGTAGGAATAGTAGCAACTTCTTCTGTTATTGGAGTAGCTACTATTATGCTTAATTATCCAACAATATTTACTGTTTTAAAATACGCAGGTGGAGCTTATTTAATATACTTAGGTGTATCTATGTGGTTGTCACGTGGAAAAATGGCTTTAAATTTAGAAGGCTGTAATTTTAATGTATCAAAAAAAAATCTAGCAATGCAAGGATTTATAACAGCAATCGCAAATCCAAAAGGTTGGGCTTTTTTTATTGCATTATTACCACCTTTTATAGATGAAAAACTAGCTTTTGCTCCTCAATTATCTGTATTAATAATCTTAATACTTTTATTGGAATTTTCTTGTTTGGTTATATATGCAAGTGGTGGTAGTACTTTACGAAGATTATTACAAAACTCATCAAATGTAAAACTATTAAATAAAATAGCAGGAACTATGATGATAGCAATAGGAATCTGGTTAGCTTTAACCTAAGATTCCTATTTTTTAGTGTTTTCCTATAAAGTTACTTTTATTTACATTCTCAACAACTTTTTTCGCGACCTTATTTGTATTTTTTGAAATAGCATTTGTCTCTTCAGCAACCTGTGCATTTTCTTGTGTAAATTTATCTAAACTATTTATAGTATCAGTAATATGAATCATTACATTTGTTTGCTCTTTTGCTGCATTTGCAACGTCGTCAATTATATGATTTGTTTCATTGATTTTTTCTTCTAGATTTTCAAATCCAATAATCATATTAGCACTTATCTCTTTTCCTTCTTTAGTTTGTTGACTCGCTGATTCTACTAAGGTTTTTATCTCACGTGCTGCGTCTGCACTTCTTGATGCAAGATTTCTAACCTCTGCTGCAACTACAGCAAATCCACGTCCAGCTTCACCCGCAGTTGCAGCTTCAACGGCTGCATTTAATGAAAGAATATTTGTTTGAAATGCAATTTGATCAATAACTGCAATTGATTCATTTATAGTTTGAACTTTTTCATTTATTTGATCCATTGAAATAACAGTTTTATTAGCTAGGTCTTTCCCATGTTTTGATGATTCTTTTGTATTTGAAGATAATATAAACATACTTTGTGCTTTTTTACTAGTTTGATTTATATTTTCTGTAATTTGCGTAATTGAAGCTGCAACTTCTTCAAGTGATGCAGCTTGATTTGTAGCATTTGTACTTAGAATATTTACAAATTTCGACAATTGCATAGAGCTATTTTCTAAAATTAATCCATCTTCTTGGTTACTGTTTAGAATTTCTGTAATAATGTTATTTACATTTAATATTTCATTTCCAATCTTCCCATTAGAATCTTTTTGTAAAAATTTTGTAAAATCTTTTTTAGCATAATTTTCTAATACATAGCTAATTTCATTAATATCTTTTCCTATGAAGTCTTCTAAGTTTTTTAGCATATTATTTATTAGTTCTTTTAATTCATTTAAGGATGGAGTACTTCCTGTAGCTTCAATTCTTTTTGTTAAATGACCTTTACTAATTTCATTTACAACTTCTTTTACATTTGAAATAAGATTATGATCTTCTGCTAGATGAAGCTTTATATCTTCTATATTTTGATTAATTACTTCTGCCATTTTACCTATTTCATCATTGCTAGTTACTTCAATTTTTTCCACATCATTTTTTGATTTATTTAAATAAGAGAAAAAATCTAGTAATCCATTTTGGAACTTTTCTAATGGATTTGAAATTACTTTATTTATTAAAACAAAAATAACACCTAGTAATATGAGTGTTAAAAAAACTGTAGCAATTATAAATATGCTTTGAACTTCTTCTGAGATCTTTAAAAATTCATCTTGATAAGAACCCACAACAATAATCCAATTCCATTTCTCATAATTAGTAAAGGCAACAGTTTTTTTTAGTATTTGATTGTTTTCTAAATAATTATAATGAATAACTCCATTTCTTTGTTTCAATATCTCTTTTACAAACTCTTTATCATCAGCATCTTTTAGATTTGATATATCTTTACCTTCTAATGATTTATGTAAAAGTAATTTTCCTTTATCATCAAGAATATAAATATATCCAGTATCTCCAATAACAACTTCTTTTAATTTGTTTTTTAATGTTTCTAAACCTTTTGTAAAATCATATCCTATATATAAAGCTCCGATGATTTCATCATCTTTTATAATTGGAGAATACACAGACATATAATTTTTTCCAGCTATATATTCTAACCCTATAAACTTTTCTTTATTTTCAATATTTTTATAAGTTTGTCCATTTAAATCAATTTTATCTAATAATATTCTTTCATCATTTTCATCTTTCAAGGAAGAAGTAATTCTTATGTATTCATTATTGTCTTTTACATATACAGCAGATACTGCACCTGTCAATTCTTTAAAGTGATCAACTGGATTAAAATTTTTATTTAATCTTGAGAATCCATCATATAGTCCTAAAGTTTCAACACCATTTATGTTAATAGTTGCAGTACCTTTTTTCCGTAAGTTTAGAAAAGATTTTTCAAATACATTAAAAAGAATTAATGAATTTTCTTCTAAGGTATCATTATAAATTTGAGCAGTTTGCAGGTAATTCCCTGCTTGAACTTGTAGATTTGTTTCTAAATCTTTTATAAGTTTAGTATTAATACTTTTAATCATAAAAATAGTGAATAAAGTCATTAACAAAACAATTGTAATTCCTATTAGTGTTGAAAACTTTTTATTGATAGAATTATTTAACATAGTAAACCTTTGTAATTTGAAATTAACACTCTACATAATGGACAGCTAATCCACCTTTTGATGTCTCTTTATATTTATTTTTCATATCTTTCCCTGTTTTAAACATTGTTTTAATAACAGAATCTAAAGATACATAATGTTTTCCTTCTTCATTCAAAGCCATTCTTGCAGCATTTACCGCTTTCATAGCTGCCATTGCATTTCTTTCAATACAAGGAATTTGAACTAAACCACCAATTGGATCACAAGTTAAACCTAGATTATGTTCCATTCCTATTTCTGCTGCATTTTCTATTTGTTCTACACTTCCACCTAAAAATGAAGCCATTGCTCCTGCTGCCATTGAACATGCAACTCCAACTTCCCCTTGACATCCAACATCAGCTCCTGATATAGAAGCATTCTTTTGATATAAAAGTCCAATGGCACCAGCTGTTAATAAAAAATCGATGATAATCTCATCTTCTGTTTTAGAAGAATCTTTTGCTAAAAAATTTATTATATAGTATAACACAGAAGGAATAATACCAGCAGCACCATTTGTAGGTGCGGTTACAACTCTTTTTCCACTTGCATTTTCTTCATTAACAGCAAGGGCATAAAGATTTATCCAATCAACAAAAGACAATGGATCATTTTTTGTATTGTTTATGATTTTGTTATGAATTTTAAATGCACGTTTTGGGACATTTAAACCTCCAGGTAAAATACCTTCTGATTTTATTCCATTTTCAATACAGTTTTTCATAACTTGCCAAATTTCAAGTAAATCTTTTTTTATTTCATTTTGTGATTTATAAGCTTTTTCATTTTCAAAAACAAGTGTACTTATTTTAATAGAGTTTTTATTGCATAATTGAAGTAATTCTTTTGCATTTGAAAAGTTAAATGGTAAATTTTTTTCTTCTTTTATCTCTTTATTAATTTCATCTTCACAAATAACTTCTCCCCCACCAATTGAATAATATATTTTTGTAAAAAGTATCTCTTTTTCTTCGTAAATAGTAAGTCTAATTGAATTTGGATGAAAAGGTAAGGATTTATTCTTATATAAAATTAAATCATTTTTAAATGAAAAATTTACCAATTTTTCATTTAAAATATTTATTTTAGAACTATTTTTTATTTCGCTAATTAAAGAATTAATAATAGAAGTATCAATAGTTTTTGGTTCATATCCTAGTAATCCCAAAATTACTGCAATATCACTATGATGCCCAACTCCAGTTGCTCCAAGAGAACCTAATAGTTCAATTTTTATTTGAGTTAACTTGTGTAAATAATTTTGTTCTTTTATTGTATTTACAAAATTCTTTGCAATAATCATAGGTCCCACTGTATGAGAGCTTGATGGTCCAATGCCTATTTTAAATAGTTTAAAAATAGTCATTTTAAAATCAAAAAGCTACCAGCTGTAAACATTACAGAACTAGCAAGAATATTTATTTTTCTATTTGAGTTTTTATCTTTTAATAAATTGTTAGCTTTACTTGCTGTATATGCGTAAGTTAACATTACTGCACCAAGTACAAGAGTAACTATGATAGAAATAATTACTATATCATTTGTATTTAGTGTGTGTAAATTTATAAAAGTAGGTAAAAACCCTAAATAAAATAGTATAACTTTTGGATTACTAAGTGTTATTAAAAGACCAGTTAAAAAATTCTTTTTCCAAGATAATTCATAAACACCTTTTATATTTGTTTCTTTTTCTTTTGAAGTAAAAATTGAATAAGCTAAAAATATTAAATATGCTCCCCCTAAATATTTTATTAGAATAAAAAGATCTCCTAAAATTGATGCAATGGCACTAAGTCCAAAAATAGCAAGTAATAAGAAGAATATATCACCTAATACAATTCCAAGCACAACAAAAGAGGCATTAGTAAAACCTGAGGCTAATGCTCTTGAAATAGTAGCAAATACTCCAGGCCCAGGAGTAATTGCGAGTAAAAACATTGCACTTGCAAATGCAAGAATATTTAAAGTAGACATTTTTTATATTAATGGTCTAAAATTTGTTCTAAGAACAGTTTTAATCTATCTGATTGTGGATTATCAAAAAACTCATTAGGAGTATTTTCTTCAACAATTTGTCCTGCATCCATAAAAATTACTCTATCCGCTACTTTTTTTGCAAATCCCATTTCATGAGTTACACAAACCATTGTAATACCATCGTTTGCTAGTTCACTCATTACGTCTAGAACTTCTCCAATCATTTCAGGGTCAAGTGCAGATGTTGGTTCATCAAATAACATAATATCAGGGTTGTTACATAAACATCTAGCAATTGCCACACGTTGTTGTTGACCACCGGATAATTGGTTCGGATATTTATCAGCTTGGTCTGCAATTCTTACTCTTTCAAGATAATGCATAGCAGTAGCAATAGCTTCTTTTCTTGGAACTTTAGACACCCAAGTTGGAGCTAATATAAGATTTTCTAAAATAGAAAGATGAGGGAAAAGATTAAAGTGTTGGAAAACCATTCCAACATGAGATCTAACTTC
>JAHIWE010000175.1 GCA_018816105.1 bacterium
CTAAAGAAAATATAAATAAATATCTAACAATCTCTTATAAAATAATAGAAAATGATAAGAAAGACCCAAATAAAAAAACAAAAGATTGTAAGTTATGTTCAGGAAGTATTTTGACATCTTTCAAGGCAGATGACATCGATATTTTTAAATTTTATATAGATTTTGATGTATATGATAAAAATGAAATAGCTTCAAAAATAGATTGTAGTATAAAGGTGTATGAAAACAGTGTTAAAAAGATTCAGTAAACAAGATTTTACAGCTACAAATATTCTTATATTTATTACAGTTGTAATGTATATTATTCAAATAAATATCCCACAAGGGGGGTTATTATTTGGTTTAAATCTATACTTTATGGTGTATGATTTTTGGTGGCAACCTCTTAGTACTATGTTTGCCCATGGTGGGATTGGACATCTTGGGATGAATATGTTTGTTCTTTGGCAGTTTGGAAATCTAATAGAAAGAGCACGAGGTGCAAAAGAGATAATAGCACTTTATTTAATTAGTGGATTAATCACATCAATTTTATCTTTTGGATATATATTTTATTTGGATAATAGTGTAAATCTAGTTGGAGCCTCAGGTGCTATTTGTGCACTATTGGGCTTTGTAGCTTATTATGATAAAGCTCAAAGAAGTGGAATAATAACTTGGGTTTTACTAATCTCAGTTGCACCGCTGATTATTGGACTTCCAATTGCTTGGTACGCTCACTTTATTGGTTTGGCTGTGGGATTTATTTATGCATTTATACGAAGATAAGATTAGTTATTTACAAAATAAGTAACAATACTCATAACAAAAATAACAAAAGCTAAACCTACAAACACATCTTTTAGGCTTACTGTCGGGTTTAAAATCCCACAGTATGGGCATTGTCTTTTTTTTGCTTCAATTTCATTTTTGCAATTTTTACAAGTAGCTATGATTTATCCTTTTGGAATTTCTGAAATAGTATCATATTTTATGATTTTAAACAATCAAAAATGATAATATAAAGCCAAACAAAAAGGATAAATAATGCAAGAGATACATATTCAATGCCCATATTGCTTACAAGCTATATCAATTCTTTTAGATACAGGAGTTTATGAACATACAACAGTTGTAGATGATTGTGAAGTTTGTTGCAGACCAATTGAGGTATCTTATATCGTGGAAGATGGTGAAATAAAAACATATTCTTATAATAGTATTGAAGGGAATGAATTTTAAATATGGAAGTAAAATCGATAATTTTTGTGTGCCTTGGAAATATTTGTAGATCTCCATTGGCTGAAGGAATTGCAAAGCAGTATATAATAGAAAAGAATTTAGACTTAATAATACAAAGTGCAGGAACTGGGAATTGGCATATAGATGAGCCTCCTTGTGAAAATTCTATAAAAGTTGCCAAATTAAATGGTGTAGATATTTCAAAACAAAAAGCACAGCAAGTAAAGAAATCTGACTTTAAAAACTTTGATTTAGTAGTGGGGCTTGATGATAGTAATATTTCAAATCTTAAAAATCTAGGATGTGATAATCCATTAAAATTAGGTGATTTTGGATTTGATGGAGCTGATGTACCAGATCCTTATTTTTTTGATGGATTTGAAGGTTTTGATAAAGTTTTTGAGATGATTGATGTTTGTGTTAGAAATTTAATTGATGAAAAAGTAAAGAGCGCTTAGGCTTCTTTACTTACTTCTCTTTTTTATGAGCTAAAACCCATAACTCAACTTTTTCAGTCTCTCGTGAATCTGTTCTTTGTGTTCTTCTTGATGATGCTCTTACTTCACGTCTTAGGTGTAAATCTTTTCTAAATCTATTGTTTTTTTGTAGTTCTTCAATTATTGGATGAGTGCTTTGATTGTCAACTTCTTGAGCAAGATTTGAGAATATTAAAACTAATTTTCCATCTTCTTTTAGATATTTTTTTGCTTCTTCGAAAAACCTTGGAAATAGGTCTTTTTCATAATACATAGCTTTATCAATTCCCTCTTCTAAATTATGTTTTGCCAATAACCAAGGAGGATTAAACACGATTACATCTACTTTTCTATCAAAATCTCCAAATAAATCACAGTGATTTAGAGTTATTTTCTTTTGAAAATTTAATCTTCTACTATCTTTATAAACACCAATAATCGCATTTTTATTTGTATCCGTTGCATAAACATTTTCAAAACCATTTTGAATTAATTGATATGTTAAAATACCACTTCCCACACCAATATCAATGGCATTATCTTTTGGTCCATCATATTTTTTTAGCCACTTATCAAATAACTTTAGATGATCAAATCTTGTTGGGAAATATGTTCCATAATAAGGATGAATATTTAAATTCAAAGTTTTAATCTCAAGACCTTTTTCATGCCATTGCCATGAACTATTCATTCCTTGCACTTCTGGAAAAGATATATAAAATTCTGTTACTTCAGGATAAAGTGATTCTAACCAACCAATATTTGGAGCTTTTTTAACATCTAGTTTATTATCTTTTACTTTGATTAGTAATCTGTGTGAAGCTTTTCTAAAAGCTGTTCTATAATCTCTTTGTCCTTGAAAGCTTTTGTCATTGAATTTTTCTGAAAGATTCTTTTTTAGTTCAGCAAGAACTTGTAATCCGTTACTGTAATATTCTTCAACAAAAACATATTTTCCTGCAATCATTTGCGCAACAACTGATTGAGTATCCATTTTTCTATAAAATTTTATACCTTCAATTTGCGAAGTTATAATATTAGGTCTATCTGCTTTGATAGATTGTAAATTTGTAGCCATATAATTATTCCCTTTATCTAGTGTGGCAGTTTATTGTATGCTGGCTTAGGTTTGGGTTGGAATTTGCGAATATTGGTGATTTGAGGGATAATTTATGATTTTTTATATGATTAGCTGTTACTAAGTGAAGTAAAAAAGTAATTGGTTATTAATTAATAATTTAGCTAAAATGTAAAAAATATATTGGTTGGTTAAATTTGGAAGAAGAATTAAAAAAATTAATTAGTGAAAATAAAGTTATTCCTTTTGTGGGTGCTGGCGTTTCTAAAGATGTAAAATATAAAAATGGTGAAAAAGCTTTTGTTAATTGGAAAGAGTTATTAGAAATATTAAATCAAAAAGTAAATGATGAAAATAAAAGAAATGGAATAGAATATTTTTTAAAATCAAAAAATATTGACTATCTTCAAATTGCAGATATGATTGAAAAAGAGTTATCTGTAAATGAATTTAATAAAGTATTAAAAGAAACTTTTGATATTGATTTATCTTTGATTGATGAAACAACTTTAGAACTTGCACAAACAATTTGGGAATTAAACTCTAAATTAATCATCACAACCAACTATGATAAAATTTTAAATTACTCTTGTTCTGATATAAATAAGAACTATTGGGATATTGAAGCTCCTTTTGAACAAGCAAAACTTTTAAGAGATGGAGTTGAGAATCCTACAATTTGGCATATTCACGGGCATATTGATAATGTAGATAATATCATTTTAACATCAAAAAAATATAATGAACTTTATACGACTAATTCAGAAAATAGTAAATATAAAAGTGCTTTAGAAACTCTAAGACATATAATTTCTTCAAAATCACTTTTGTTTATCGGCTTTAGTCTAGATGATGAGTTCGTTATAAATCAGCTAAATAGAACAATAAAAATATTTGGAGGAAATAGTCACGAACATTATGTTTTATGTAAACAAGGCTCAAACCAAAATACTCTAAATAAAAATATAAAAGTTATAGAATACGAAAATCATGGACAAGATTTAATAGAAAAAATAAAATCATTAGCTCCAATTTTAATAAACAATGAAAATAAAATAGAAGAAAAAATCCCAACGCAAACTAAACAAGAGTTCAAACAACTTACAACTCTTCCAAGTATAAATAAAGATTTTATTGGAAGAAAAGATGAATTAGAAGAGATAGAAAAACGATTGGCTCAAAACAGTTTGATTTGCATAGTAAATGGAATAGGTGGCGTTGGTAAAAGTGAGTTATCCTATAAGTATTTACATGAAAATGCATACAAATATAAAAATATAGCTTTTGTTGAATTTACAAAAGATGACTCTTCTCTTGAAGAGGTTTTTATTAGAAAATTTAAAAATGAATTTGGTCTAGAAAATGATGTAACTTTAGATTCTGTAATTTTACGATTACAAAAACTTCCTCAAAGAAATCTTTTGCTTTTAGATAATTTAGAAAATATTGAAGATTTTGAAAAAATAAAAGCTTTAAATACAAATTTTGATTTATTAATAACTACAAGAAAAGATATAGATAAACAAAATCAGCTAAATATAGATACTTTAAATCCAAGTGATGCAAAAGAGTTATTTCTAAAAATTTACAACAAAGATGAAAATATTGAAGATATTTTAGAGTATTTGGATAATCATCCTTTATTTATAACTTTAACTGCAAAATCCCTTGATAATAAATATATCACATTGGATGAATTAAGAGAAAATATAAAAAATAATACAATTTCAAAAATTGATTCAAAAGATGATAAAACTTTTCAAGAACATTTACAAAATACTTTTGATAAACAGTTTAAAAGCGAGTCAAAAGATGAATTAAAAGAATTATTACAAATCTTAGCAATATTTCCATCTATTGAGATAAGTTTTGAAATTTTAGAAAAATCAATAGGCTTAGAAAAACTAAGAGTAAATCTGCAAAAATTAGTCGAGAGAGGTTGGCTAACAAATAAAGAAGATTCATATAAACTTCATCAGATTATTAGAACATTTATTTTAAGTGAATACAAAATAGAGTACAAAAAAGTTACTTTTATTTTTGAAAATATTGCAAAATATATAAATCCTGATGATTCAACTTTAATAGCAAATAGATTAAATGGATATATACCTATAATTGAGTCTTTTTTAGAGATATTTAAAGAAAAAGATGATGAGTTTATATGTGGAATTCTCGATTCAATTACTAATCTTTTTTATTCACTTGCTCAATACAAAAAAGCATTTGAGTATCAAAATAGAGCTTTGACATTTAGAATAAAAAGACATGGAGAACATTCTGAATTTACGGCAAAAAGCAATCATTTATTATCAATAATTTATAAAGTTATGGGTGATTTAGAAAATGCATTTGAATATCAAGAAAAAGCTTTAATAATTAGAGAAAAAGAATTAGGAGAAAATCACTGTGATACAGCAGCTAGTTATAATCAATTAGCATCATTATATAAATTAGTGAATAAAAATAAAGAAGCATTACAACTTTATGAAAAAGTTTTAAAAATATTTGAAGAAATATTAGGAGAGAATCATTTTGATACTATTTCAAGTTATAATAATATTTCTGAATTTTATAGAGAAATGGGAAATAAAGAAAATCTTCAGCAAGCATTAAAATATCAAAAAAAATCAATTGAAAAAAGAGAATTAGTATTAGGTAAAAAACATCCTCTATTTGCAATAAATTGTAATAATATTTCTTTAATATATCAAGCAATGAAAAAATATCCAAAAGCACTAGAATATCAAATAGAAGCACTTAAAATAAGAGAAGAAATATTAGGAAAAAATCATCCTGAAACTGCTTCAAGCTATAATAATTTAGCAACTATTTATAAAGACTTAAAAGTGTGTTTAAAAGCAAAAGAACATATGTATAAAGCAATAAATATATGGAAAGAATATGAGTTTTACAGTAAAGAATTAGCCAGTGCAAGAGTATTTATAGGCGACATAGAACATAACATAAAACAAGAAAAAAAACTCTCATTCAACAAAAAAGGAAGATTCTGTAAAGAGATTTAAACAAGACTAAACTTATCCTCTTTTATGTTCTCTTTTGGTAAGCTTCTTGCATATATACAAACAAATATTTATCAAAAGAGAAAAATTATGAAATTAAACGAATTAAAACTTGAAGTTGATTATTTCGAGTTTGATGAAAAGTATTATCACAAAGTAAATCCCACACCTTTAAAAAATCCAAAACTTGTATCATTTAATCCTCTTGCTTGTGATTTAATAAATCTTGATTATTCAGAGTGTGAAACGCAAAGTTTTGTGGATTTTATAAATGGAAGTAAGATTTTAGAAGGTTCAACTCCTTTTGCTATGGCATATGCAGGACATCAGTTTGGTTATTTTGTTCCACAACTTGGTGATGGAAGAGCTATTAATTTGGGTGCTGTAAATAAGTGGCATTTACAAACAAAAGGTTCTGGGCTTACACGATATTCTCGTTCTGGAGATGGACGAGCGGTTTTACGTTCATCAATTAGAGAATATCTTATGAGTGAAGCTATGTTTGCTCTTGGAATTCCTACAACTAGAGCTTTAGCTATTATTGATTCTGATAGTTTTGCACATAGGGATTGGGAAGAAGAGTCTTGTTCTATTGTTTTAAGAATGTCACCTTCTTGGATACGAGTTGGAACTTTTGAATTTTTTGCTAGATTTAAAGATAAAGAGACAATTGCCCAATTGGCTGATTATGTTATAAAACAATCATATCCACATTTAGAAGATGAACAAAACAGATATGAAAAAATGTTTTATTCTTTAGTAGATAAATCAGCTGAACTTTTAGCTCTTTGGCAAACTTATGGCTTCCAACATGGTGTTATGAATACTGATAATTTTTCTATGGCTGGTCTTACTATTGATTATGGTCCTTATGCATTTATGGATTATTTTGAAAAAAATGCCATTTGTAATCACACCGATGCAGAAGGTAGATATTCTTATAATAATCAGCCCTATGTAGCAAGATGGAATCTTCTTGTTTTAGCAGATGCTTTAAAAACTATTTGTGATGAAGATAAATTAAAATTATATATGAAAACATTTTTACCACAACATGAAAAAGTATATTTAGATATGATGAATAAAAGATTAGGATTGGATGCTAGTAAAAGCGGAAATGGAAACCTTAATTTAATACTTGAATTACTTGGTAGCTTAGAGTCTTCAAAAATGGATTATAATGTATTTTTCTATAGATTAACAAATCTTAAATCCTTTGATGATTTATCATCAATTTTAGATATTGCTGTTTTTCAAGAGCCACTTAAAAATTGGTTTGAGTCATATGAAAAAGTTTGCCATGAACAAAAAACAACATTTGAAACAAGATTTGAAGTTATGAAAAAAGTTAATCCAAAATATATATTAAAAAACTATATTATTCAAGAAGCTATTGAAAAAGCCCACGAAGGTGATTATAGTGCTGTAAATGATTTATTAAAAATCGCTCAAAATCCATTTGATGAACATCCAAGTTTTGAAAGATATGCTCATCCAACTCCTATGAAATTTGCAAATATACAACTATCTTGTTCTTCTTAGATTAATAGCTCTTAAGAGCTATTAATTATTATGCATAAATTTCTTATTTAAAAGGAATTGTAAACTCTATATTTACATCTGAAAATGATTTATTTTCATGAAGTTCAGCACATTTTTTTGCAAATGCAAGATATGAATCTTTCATATTAAAATCAAGTATTTCAAGTGTTCCTTTTGCAATAATATTTCCATCAATGATTTCATAAGTCATAGGAATATCTTTTGTTACTTCATTCATTGTTACAGCTAGTGTAAGTGTATTTTCTTTTTCATTTACTTTTGATATAGAACCTTCTATAAGTTTTGATGTAGCTAAAGAAAATAAGGTTGAAGTGATATTATCATTTCTTTCAGGATTTTTTGACTCAAGTGAAGCTGAAACAATTTTAACTTTTGCAGTACTTAGAAAATCACTTAATTTATCTGAGTTTTTTATATCTAATTTAATATCATTAAATGTCCCAGAAACAGCAGCTTTTTTCTCTGTTTTAAATCCTGTCCATTTAACACCTATTTGACCATTTAATTCATAAGCATTTAAACTTGATACTAAAGTAAATGCTAATACTGATAGTAATATTGATTTTTTCATTTTCTTTCCTTTTTATTTAAATAATTTAATCTGATAATAGATTATTTTATTGTACCTAAATATATTATAATAATTCATTGACCAATGGTCAAATTAAAACTAATTTAAGTGATTAAATATTATAATCCAAACTTGACCGACGGTCAGTCAATAAAAAATTAGATATTTTTTAAGGATAATAATGGCACCAAGAGTAGTGGATAAAGAACTTAGAAGAAAAGAGATAGCATCATCATGTTTAGATTTAATACATGAGGTTGGAATTAAAAAATTAACAGTGGCCCAAGTAGCTAAAGTAGCAGGTATTGGTAAAGGTACTATTTATGAATATTTTGAAAATAAAGAAGATATTATTTTCGAAATAATAAATATACATATCGAAAAGCATCAGAACGAATTTTTAGAAGATATAAAGCAATTAAAAACAACAAAAGAGAAAATATTTTTATTTTTTAAATTTGTCTTAGATGATACAGAAGAAAATTTAAAACATTTTAATGGTTATAAAGAATATTTGTCAATTGTATTATCAGATGAAAATGAAGCAATGTGTGAGTTTAATACAAGTTGCAAAGAGTTTTTTAATAATGAGCTAAAAAAGATAATTCAAGAGGGAATTAATAATAAAGAATTAATACCTCAATCTATTGATTTTGTAGAAGGATTAGGAGTTTTTGAAAAAGGTTTGGCCTTATTCAAGATGAGTGAAAAGAATTTTGAAGTAAATAGAATATGTGAAAAATTTATTAATAATTTATTAAATTTATTAGAGGTTAAGAATGATAAATAAAAAATATGAA
>JAHIWE010000176.1 GCA_018816105.1 bacterium
TATGTTAAGTGCTAAACCTGGTGATATACCTATTATAGAGAGAATTACAAAAGCTTTTAACGAAATTGGTTATGAAATATCTGATGATTTAAAAAATAAAGCTGTCATAGATGCATCAGAATATGGTGTTCCTCAAGTAAGAAAAAGAGTAATTATAATAGGTGTTAGAAAATCTTTATTCCTAAATAATTCTAAAGATATTTTAAATGATTTTTATCAAAATATATTACCATCATTTAAGGTTAGTAAAAAGATGACAGTAAAAGATGCATTGTTTGATTTGACACCAATATATCCATTATCAGAACAAATTAGTAAAAAATCACATAATATAAATTGTGATAAATTTTCTAGTCACATTCCTAGATTTCATAGTTTAAGAGATCAAGATATTTTTTCTGAATTAGCAGAAGATAAATTAAAAGGAACTAATAAATATCCTGATCCAAAATCTTTAATTAAATTATATTACGAGAAAACTGGTAATAAATCAAATTTTCATAAATATAATGTACTAGAATATGATAAGCCTAGTAATACAATTCCTGCACATTTATATAAAGATGGACTCAGACATATTCATCCTGATCCAAAACAAGCAAGAAGTATAACTCCTAGAGAAGCAGCTAGATTACAAAGCTTCCCAGATGATTTTGAATTTATTGGAAGTATGGGCGATAAATATAAAATGATAGGTAATGCTGTTCCACCTTTACTTGCAAAAAAAATATCTGAAGCAGTAGAAACTTTTATAAAAAAATATTTTTAATATAATAATATCCCTTTTATTTTTTTATAAATGTAAGGGATATTTATTAAATTCAAATTAGTATGTTAATCATTTTGGATTGGTACAGAGAAATCTAAATAGTAAACTCCTTCACCAATTATACTTACATCAATATGTGTACGACCATATCTCTCTAAATCTTCAGTATTTACAAATTCACCCGAAGCTATTCCTAATCTAGATCTTAAATAATCTCCCATAATAGATTTACTAGGAAAAGAACTAATCTGTTTAGGATATTTAACTCCATCAACTGGTTGGCTTCCTTCTAGAAGCCCTTCCATAGTTGTTCCATCATCCCACACAATATCAATTGCATCATTATGTCTTTGTTGTCGACCTCCTGTTTGATTTGTAGGAAATTCAAGTTTAGGAGGAAATAATGTAGGAAATTCACGAATATAACTTGTTCGAATAGGTATTGCTGCATCTCTTGGATTTGTATGATTTTCTGGATTTTGTCCCCAATTAATGCCACTTGCCTCATGAACTTCACCCGTACTTGGAATCAATAAAGTCATTCTACAATAATCTGTATTCTGAACTACTACTCTATTATTTGTTTCAAATTGATTTCTAGTTAATAAATTAACCATATTGCATGCATTAGATCTAGTTATGACCATTTCTGCGTATTGGCTTAATGACTCATGTGTATTTTCATTTGCAATTATCAACACTTCTCTAAAAGGAGTACGTAATCCATTAGATGAAAAATTTGCAGATCCAATTAATGCATGAATAATTTGCCCATCCTTCTTCCAAAGATAACATTTAGAGTGAACAGGAAAAGATGAATAACGTATATCAATAGATTCATACCTATCATTTATAGTATTTAGTGAATTATGTAATCTTTCTCCAATTCCATCAGATGGATACATTCCATAAACTACTGTAGATGGTAAACCAATGGTTCCAAGCCTTTCAACGGGAGAAGGACCAAGGTAACCAGAAATAATTATTAACTCATCTGCATCCACCAAAGAATGTTGATTAAAAACAAGTTCTTCTAAATCAGTATTATATAACACTAAAAATCCTTAAATAATTTTAATAATTACTGGGATGGTAGCATAGTTATTATACGATTAAGATAAATATATTTATAAATTAACGCATAAAGTTTAAGTGTTTATATAATGTTGAAAAAAAGAATAAGAATATCGGAAAAGCTACATTATCATTATTTTATCAGTGGAAATGTTTGTATAAATTTTTTCATTTTTTTAAGTAATGATAATATAGCAATAATACAAATATTAGTCTACAATCAAATTCTTATTTTATTTATAATAACTATACTTGACGGATATAAGACTTTCTGTAAAATTCATACCATAATATTAAAAAATAATAGTTGCTTATAGCTAGTTTATGAAAAAATATAGATATCTTAATAACGTATATTTAATTAATTTAATTCTTCAGTATTTTATATTTAACTAATAGTTAATAATATTCATTTTAAGGTTTGCAATAAATTTTCGGTATGATATTACTTCCTCTACATGCATGTATAAATGATGATATAATCCAAAATAGTTGATATATATTACCTTTTACAGGAGTATCAGCTTTTATTTTATTAAATTCAATTTCAATATCATTTTTTGATAAAAATGAACAACTTAAAATACACTCTCTATGTGTTTCATAATTGTTAATTACTTGATTTATATTGTCAAAATCAGTAGCTGTAAGATTTCCTTTTCTAGATCTTTTTATTTGACTTTGAGTACTATCTCTCTTATAATACTCATTAAATTTAATTTCTTTATGTAATTTAAAATCATTTAATGTAAAAAACATATTTCCTAAGTTCTTGATTCCTTGTCCTATAACTTCATGCATTTTACTTGCACTTAGACTTGTTGCCAAATCAGCTTTTGAATGAATAAAATTTATTTTTTTATTAGTTAAATTAATTGAAATATGATCACACCACTCATTTCCTAAATCATCACAAAAAATATAATCATCTAAGAAATGAATATCCTCTACTGCACCAAACATTGAAAATGTGTCAAAGGAAGTATGAGTTGAACTTATAGTGCCTTTTTCACTAATTACAGTATTAAATCTTATTTGTGGTTTTAAAACTTCTAAGATTATGTCAATTTCAGATTTTCCAGAATTATCTTCAAAACATGTACCCATAAAATACATATATTTAAAATTATCAAAAACTATACTATATAGCTTATTATCGATAATATATTTTTGTAAACTTATTATTTTACTATTTTCTTTAATTTTAATTCTTTGTAATAAGGGAACATTGAAGCTTAAACTTTTTTCATTAATTTTAAGTTTACCTATATTTTCACCAGATATTTCATCAAATATATCTAAATTCTCAAATTCATATACATTTTCTAAGAGATCAAAAATTTTATCTATAATAGAAGAAGGTATTTTTTTATATTTTAAACAATTATAATCTTTACATATTATAAATTCAATTTGATTGACTTCAAGTTGGTCTTTAATAGTATGCGCTTCAATTAAAATTGCTTTTGGTTTGCTAATTGGTAATACATCACTTAATGCAATTGGTTGTGCAAATTTTTTTAAAAAGTCACTAGTTACGGAAGATGTCATAATATCCAATTGTTTTTTTGACCAGATAAATAAATTATCTATAGTCTTTCTTCTTGAAGATTCAATAACTCTACCAGTTGAAGCTGTTAAACTTTTTGATGTTGAATTCTTTTTAACTCGCATATTACTTGGTATGGACTTCCCTGCTGAATGCATTGAAAGTAACCCATTTAAATTACCAGGTGTTTCATAAGAGTGAGAATGTATTGCTTCACCTGAAATAGTCATATTTCTCAATGAAACACGCTGTATTTCAGTCTGATCATCAACAATATTTAATATTTCTTTATACTTCATAAGTTCAAAAGATTCTGATAGGCTTGATGTAATTGTATTTGTGCTTTTTTTTAAAATTATTAAATTATTCTCATATTCAATTAATAAAATAAATGCGTGAACTGTATCAAAAAACTTTTCATCTTCTAAAAAATCGACTTTCTTTTTTGCTTTATAAACTCTAAAAGAATAAATAAAATTCAAATCATCAAATACTCTTTCTTCTCTAAAATCATTTAATACATAGCTTTTAGAAAGTTTGTTTTTAGATGCTTCTTTAATAATATTCTCAATAACTCTATCTGGTATCCTATTATTAGGATTTTTTTTCTTATAAAATTGAGCATTATGAGATAAGTAAATATTGTCTATCAAAATTTCTCCTTATTTATAATTATTAATAAACTAATAATGGCTTCTAATACTATGGATTCATAAAGATAAAGCATAAACTTAAATTTTAAATTACTTACCACTTTATTTCTCTAAAATTAAATCTTATATAGTCTATTAATTTAGTGTGTGAATAAATAAAATTCTGAACTAATACCTGCATATTTTGAATAACCAAATTTATTTGTTCATATGATAAATTAGATTTATTTATTGCCATGAAATCATTATATACATGAACATAAATATTATATCCAGGTTGATTATTATCAGAATTTAACATTTCCTGGAATGTAATTAATTTATTTTCTTTAATTGTTAAAGTTCCTAATAGCCATTTATCTATATTATCTATTTTTTGGATAAACTCTTCCCATAAAATTGTTAATTCTTTATCCCAGAAAGGATATCTATTTGGATTATCTTTGCAAAATTCTTCAAACATATCCCTAGCATTAAAGTTAATAGATACTCTATTTGGTAATTCCATAGCCATACTTCTAAAATCTTTTATTGGAATATAGTGAAATAATGTATTTAAAGATTCTAAATCAGTTTTATACTCTTTATCAACATTCAAACGTGAAAATATAAATTGTTCATGACTATTCTTTATTTTAATTAATTCATCTATTGGATACTTATCAGGATTATTATCAACTATAGTATGATGATTAGGACATAGTAATATTAAATTATTATAGGAATTAATTTGTGGACTATAATTATTTCCTCTAGGACCATTTGAACTTTTTGCAATAATATGTGCCATTTCTCCTATTAAAACATTATGTTCTGCTAATTGCAATCTACAAATATTACACATTCCAGCAGAAAGACTAAATAACTTCTTAATATCATTTCGAGAAATACTCATATTGTTTCCTTCTTATTTAAATTAACTAAAGTTTATACTATTTTAGTTTCCAATTTTTAGTAAATAAAATGTTAGTTTTTGTTAATTCAATAACCTTTTGCTTATTTATTATTTGAATTGTGCTTTTAGAATATTTATCTATTTCATCAATAGAAATAAAAGATTGTCCATTTAATATATTATACTTTTTAATAAACTTTTCTATTGTTTCATTTTGAATATTTTTATATAAAAAAGAATCATGTATTAATAATGGAATATTACATAATTCATTCATTACCATATCAAAAATTAATAAATTACTATAAGACTTTCCTGTTCCTCTGTCCTCTCTAGACAAATAAGTATAGTTACTATTTTCATTTATTTTGAATTCTGGAGATTTTCTATCTTCATAAATGAATTTATTAATCTCATAAATCTTTTTATTAACTTTTAAATTAATTTCTTCATATATATCTTTTACTTTTTCTTCTAATAGATTACTTACTTCTTTTATTTCTTCTATTAGTTCTAAGTTATTTAAATAAATTTGATTTTCTGTTTCTAGTTTATTCTTTTTTAATGCCAATTCATAAACTTTTTCATAAACTACTTTAGAATTATCATCAACTTTATAATATTTTTCAATTTTAATAAGTATTTCTTCATATTCTTCTTTTATCTCTAAAATTGAATTTTCCGTTGCTTTTATATCCTTTTTCAATTCATTTTTTAGTATCTTACTTATTCCATTATGAAATTCTTCAATTTCTTCAATTTTGTCTAAATTTACAGATGGAAAAAATTCTTTTAATTTTTCAAGGTTTTTACTTTTTATGTATGCTTTTTGCTCTAAGTTTCTTTTTAATCTTTCTAGTTTATTGTTATAATAATTTAAAGTAGAAAGTATTTTTTCTTTTTCACTATTTAAAGATAATATTTCCTCATTTACAATTTGAGTAATATCTTTTGTAAAATTAATTAAATTCTTTTTTACCTCATCTATTTTTTTCTCTGTAATATTCAATTCGATTAAATTATTCTTATACTGTGTCTTTGTAATTTTGTTTATTAACTTATACTTGTCTGCTTTAGTGTATGTAGTCTTGTTTTCTTTTTTGTCTTTTAATTTTTCATTAATTTCTTTTATCTTCTCATATAATTGAAATAGTTTTACTAAATTTTCTACAGATAATTTATCAGAAGAATCTTTATGTAGTTTTAATGGTTTATCAACAAAATCATTACCTTTCCCCCATATACGTATAAGAATACTAATAATACTCCTAAAAGATAACGATATATTTGAAAAACTATATTCATTTTTTAAAAAATCTAAATACTCATCTATAGTTAATGGCTCTTGATCTAATATCTCATATTTGGAGTTGCATTTATAAACTTTTTCTCTATTAGTATTCATAATAAAAAAGTATTCTATATTCTTAAATACAAATTTAAATGAAAAAGAATGTAATCCATAAATTTCTAGCGAACCCGTATTGTGTTCTAAATAAGTTTTTCCACCAAATATAAAATCTATTATAGATAGAAGAGTTGTTTTACCAATAGAGTTTGAAGCTTTAGAATCCCCTAAAATCACGTTTAAACCTGAATGAAATTCTATACATTTTTGATTAAAATGTTCACATCTTATTTCCATTAACATATTATTACTTCCTCTTTCTCAAAATCAACTTCTAGATAATCTAATAAATAAAGTACATCAATGAAGTATAAAAATTCATCCATAGAATCAAACTTATTATGAAGTTCATAATATAATTCAACTAATGATATTTTTTTTACATCAATTTCACTAATTATGTGTAACCTTGATAAAACTGATGAATCAAAACTTATAAACTTGTTTGGAAAAATCATTCAAATACCTCACAGTTTTGTATAAAAAATGAAACTACTATCTTACAGCTATTTCTAGACTTTTTAGTCTTTTTTTCTAACCAATTAATCATTTCTTCAAAAACATCTTCTTGTCTCAAATCAGTTTTATCTTTTAGTTCTAAATAATATAATTTAAACTCTAAAGAAATTTTTTCAGACTGTGAAATTTTTAATTTTTCAATTTCAGCTAATTTACTTTTTATTACACTGTAATAATCTTTTACATTAGCCTTAATATCTTTTCTCAAAGACAATGAAGACTCTTTCATTTTTTCATCAATAACTTTTAGAGTGTATTCAAATTTTGTCTCATTATCTAAAACATAATCTTCATCATCAAGAATATCAATAATTTCTTTAACCTCATTTTCTATTTTATACTCAATAAATTTTGTTTTCAATTTTCTTTTTACAATCAATTTTTTCTTTAAATTATATAAAATATTATATTCTTCCAAAGTTTTATCAGTATCATATATTTTATGACATCCCTTACACAATGCTATAAAATTATTAATATGATTCACATCACTTGATAATTTTTTTACATCTTTTAAAACTATTAATTCATTCGCTGTAGGATTTAAAGGATAAATATGTGCAAAATCATGAACTACAATAAACTTGCTATTTTTTTCTTCATATAAAGGTTTTGTACATATAGGGCAAATCGCATCTACTTCATCAATCAAAATTGCTTTTGCATTTAAAGAAGGACTTATTCTTTTATTTGATTCTTTTTTTGTCATTGAGAGCTCATATTTATGTTTAGAAATTATTCTATCATAATTATATATAATTCTTAAATTAACTTAATTATTTTATAAAACGTAGAGGGAATATATACTATAAGATTTTTTTGTATTGTTTAAAACTTATAACCTACTTTTTATCCAACTCCTCAAAGATGGTTGAGTACCAACTCCAATGTATTTAACTATCTTTTGAACAGATAATCCAAGTTTATATAATTCTTCAATTTTCTCTTTATGTTCATCATACATAGATTTTACGATTTGACCTTTTTGTCTTCCAAGAATTTTTCCTTTTGCTCTTGCAACTGCTAAACCTTGTTTTGTTCGTTCAGAGATAATTTCTCTTTCTGTTTGTGCAAAATATCCATAGATTGAAATAAGTAAATTTGAAAGAGCTGAATTATCAGTTGAAAGTTCAGGTTGGTTTATAAAAATTAGTTTTATATTTTTAGAATTAAATTTTTCTATTAGGTTTAATATCTCTAACATATTTCTTCCTAGTCTTGAAAGCTCTGTTACAACTAAAGTATCATTCTCTTTAAGTTTTATAAATAAATCTTCAATAAGTCTTTCTTTCTGATTTTTTCTACTTGATACTTCTACTTCAATAAAATCTTCAATTTGAATTTTTTTATTAAATGCATATTCTAAGATTTTATGTTTTTGATTTTCTAATGTTTGTTTATCTGTAGATACTCTAATATACGCATAATATTTACTCATTTTTTACCTCTTATAAGTTTAATCCTAATGATTATATGTAGCCTTATCTTGCTTATTCCTTTAGGTTGAGCATCTAGGCGATTAAAAGTTAGTTGCTTAGATGAACGGTTAGGGTTATAATTTTAGAGTTTCTTAATTATATATTGTATTTTACAATATATTGATTTGATTCAAGTTGGAATTTTGTTTTATCTGAAAAGTCTACATTTTCAAGAACGTAAATTTTATCACCTACCAGAAAAATTTCATATTCACCAAAGTGATTCTCGGCGAATTCTTTTTCATTTTTCGTAATATTAAATTGATAACCATTAAATGTTTTTACTTCAGCAAACTTCCATTCATTTTTTATATTTTTATATTTTATATCATATCCCAAATTATCATTATTTTTAGAACTCCAAACTACATTTTCTTTACCAAATTCGACGATTAATTTTTCAAAAACTTTTTTTTCTGATGATTCTCCAATTTCTTTTTTATTTATATCAAATTTTGAGTGATGCTTAAATGGTAGTGCTTTATTTCTTGATTTCCCAATAATAGGTGTCTTTAAAATTGGATTAGTTATTTCTAAAATAATATTATTTAAACTAGTTAATTCGATTTTTTCTTGGGTAGCTTTTTTTGAATCAGAGAAATTTTGTTTTTCTAATTCATAAGTTCTTTCTTTATTATTACTAATATATTTTAAAATAATTTTCATTTTCCCTTCAAAGTATAATAAACTTAATAGTTTAATTTCTCCATTAAGGTCATCAATATTAATTTGTTTAACATTTTTATCATAAATAGACTCGAAATCAATCTGGGTAGGGGTAATATCAATAATGTCTTCAAAGTTTTTGTAAATGAATTCAATAATAAATTTTTCATAGTCAAGATTTATATTTAGTTTGTTATCTTTTGAAATTTTTATAATAAAATC
Source organism: bacterium (assembly GCA_018816105.1). Lineage (GTDB taxonomy): Bacteria > Campylobacterota > Campylobacteria > Campylobacterales > Arcobacteraceae > Aliarcobacter. Next base: position 9,234 of record JAHIWE010000176.1, read on the forward strand.
ATCATTGTCTTCATATTTACTAAAAAAATTAATAAAATCTTTTTCATTCTTTGTTTCAATACACCATGTATAAATTTTTTTTCTAAATGAAATAAAAGAATTTTCAAAAAGTTGCTTTATTTTTCTTTGATGTTGTTTTGTGAAATCTATTTTATAATATGTATCTTCTGCATTGAATTTCAATGGACTTATTGATAATTCTGTAAATAATTCTTCTAAATGAACACAACTTTCATATAAATCTAATTTTAGATAATTAATTGCAAATATGTTAGTTTTTAAATTCAATTCATTCTTTACTAAGTTTAATAAGTTTTTAGAACTAGTAAAGTTAAATGATTTACTAATTATTTTGTATATACTTTTCCAAAAAGAAAAAATCTCATCCGTTATTCCTAATAATTCATTTGAATGAATAAGAATTTCTTTTCCAAAGTCATTAATAATACTCTTTTCAGTATAATAAATATCTTCTTTTATTAAATCTCGAAAAACTCTTGTTTCTTGAATATCATATAATAAACCAATTATGTCAGCAAAAGTTTCTTGAAATTCAAATTCTTGTAGTAGTTGATTAAATTCATTATCTTTAGGAATCTTTAGATAATAGTTATTATTTTCTCTTAAATAATCATAATCATCTAAATATTGTATATGCCCACTAATTTGATATTTAACTTCATCACATAACATAATTTTTAGGTTTTTTAATTTTGAAATTTGTGATATTTTTGTACTATCTTCATCTGAGTCTTTTATTCTATATACAATTATAAAAGGTTTTATTTTTTCAAATTTTTCTTTGAATGAATTTGTAAGTAAACTATTAAGATTAAATTCTAATACATTTACTTTTAAGTGATTTAAATTTTTAATCACAAAAAAATTAATTACATTATTTGTATTTCCTCGTTTTGGAAAATTAAGAAGAGGAATAGTGTCTGTTATTTTTTTAGGTAACTTTATATTTCCACTATAATAAAGGTCGTTGATTTCAAAGTATTTTTTTTCTTCTCCTTTATATCCAAATAGTTTTATATCTCTTTCTTCAAGCGATTGATTATTCTTTTCATAGTGTTTAATGCAAAGCTTATAGAATGTTTGAGAATTTTTACCATCTAAAACTTTATTAGACATATTTTTTAGTGCATCTTTAATTGTATTTATAGAAAGATTTTCAAATTTATTTGTAGCTCCAAGTTTTAATAAGAAACCTTCAATTTCTTCTTTTTCAAGTAGATATTTAAGAAATTGTTCGTTTCCATAATTGATACTAATTTTGTTGATTATATTATTTATATTAGTATACCCGATTAAAAAGTCTTTAAAATAATCAGAATTAGCTATTTGATACATAATATAAGATGGTTTAAAATCTAATGAATGTCTATATGTCCCCATATATTCGCCACTTAGAGAATATTTAATTAAGTCTTTATTTAACATATTTAGATAATCTTTTATTATTGAATCTTGTGTAATCCATAATATTACTTTTTCCGGTGACATTTTATTAATCAGATCATTTAAATTACTTATTTCTAAACAATCAAAAGAAATATCACGATAATTTATTTTTCCTATTCTTGAATCTACATAATTCATATAATTGATTTTTTCATTATAGGATAAATTTGTTTGTTTATTAAACTTTGTATGTTTATTAACTCCTAACCAAATGAAAAATGATTCAATTAAAAATAAGTCTTCTCGTTTATTGTCAATTAAGATATCATTATCAGCTAAAAATAAATCTTCTTCGAATATATCTCCAAATAAATATTTTGTTAATTTTCCAGAGGGATAAGATTCTGATAAATATAACTCTTTTGCATTTCTTAACGTCATATTTTTTGTTAAAAGCTGAATACTATCTGTAGGAAAAGATGTACGAATATCCAGATTTAAATAGTTTTCAAATAATGCTTTTATCATTTCTTGTACTATTAATAATTTCTTTTCAGGTTTATTCTTTAATTCATTATTTGTACTAGAAACAATTTTTTGTATTATAGGTGCAGGTTCATAGCTTTGAATATTCGTAAATTCTTTTAACTTTCTTTGTAGTTCTCTAGCTTTATCTTTTTCAATAATATTAAACCTATCAATTAATTTAGTATATAATTCTTTATGAATAAATTTTAATTTTAAAAAATATGGTATGGAAATATTTATATTGGGTGGAGTATATACTTCATCGTTGATAGAAACTAACTCATTGTTACTGTCTATAAGGAATACTAGTTTTTCTTCAAATTGATTAAATGAATTATAAATCATAAAAATAAAATTTACTCTTTCATCAATATCAATAATATTCTTGCTTAATTCATTAAGTTTACTGTTAGATATTGAAGTTTTTAGATTATATTTTCTTAAATCAATATTTAAATTATTTGGAATTAATAGGTTTGGGAAAAAATAAGCATTTTTAGTTTTGTATATAAACTGAGATAATCCCTCTGAATATATAACATTATCTTTTGATCTATATGTACCATCAAGACAAGGAAAAATATCTGCACTTTCAATATATCTATCGATATTATTATAAAAGCCAAAGGCTTCTAGTATATTGTTTTTGTAGGTATATGATAGCATTTCAAGTGCTTTGTAATTTACATTAAAACTTGATAACAGCTTTGCAGTTTCGCCAATTAGTTCTACTAATTTTAATAATATAAATCTATTCTTTTTGCTATCATTAATTTCATTTCTTGAACTATTTAGTTCAAATGTTCCATGTACTATATAAGGTAATCTAATATCAACTTTTGTAGGGAAATATGAAAAAAGTTCATTTATATAGTTTTTATTACTCTTATTAATAGCAATTCTCAAATCATATTTTTCTTCTTCATTTTCTTTATCCCAATACTCTTTATCTAAAATATCACCCTTTTGATAAATTGTCCATTCTTTTAAAAGTTCTTCTTTTTTTATTTCCTTTATTATAGTTGAATTTTGAATGATTACAATTTCCTGTACATGATTTAGAAATAATGAAATCTCTTTTTTTATCTCATGTATTTGTTTAATAATATCTTCTTCAAACATTGATTTATATTTTATATTTATTGATGTTGTCCAGTTTTTATTATATTTATCTTTAACTCTTGGTAGGGATAGAAAAGGTATAGGTTTTACATTCTCAGGAAGCTTTCTTTTATTAATTAGTTCATAATGTTCTGTTTTATTAAACATTGAATCATATTGATTCTCTACAACTTTTCTTGAAAATTCAATTTCTAAGTTATTACTCAAAATTGATATGTTCTCTGCCCAATTTACAATAGATCTAAATCCTAAGCCTTTATTTCCAATATATTTTTTAGATAACTTTGAACTTAAATTTGAAATCATTAAAGATTTTATACCATCAATACTAAAAGGTGTGCAATGGGAACCAACATTTGATACTATTAACGTAGAATCAATAGTATTAAGATTGATTTCTACTTTTTCTGATTTTTCATCATCTGCATTTTGTAATAACTCTAAAAGTTGTCTACCGTTATATTCTTTTTGGGTCTCAATTTCTCTATTATATGCAGATATCATATCTTCTGGTGATGATTTATATATTTCTTTTCTAGCTTTTATAAGTGCTATAATTTCTTTTTTCAAAAATAATTCTTTTTATGGTGTAATAATAACTTATTATAAAAACGAGTCATTATCAATAATATTTAATCTTATAAATAATACTATAATTAATATAAAAATAATAATTAATTGAATAACTTGTTTTAAGTCAATAAAATAATATATTTTATGTGTTTCATTACTTCTAAATAAGTTTTTATCACTCATGATCTTTTAATCAAAAAGTACCTATTATCCTAAATATTTCAGGAGTTAAGATGATAAAAATGCATCCAGTTAAATTTTTCTTGATGTATCCATACTTATGGTATTTTCCTTATAAAAAAGAATATACAATTGAACAAGCAGAAAAAGAACATTTAGTTTATGGGCAACTTTGGGAAGAACCTGTTCCTTTTGGAAAAATGAATACTTTTTGGGAAGGATTTAAATCAAAAATTCAAGAAGGCGATAAACTATATTTATATAGAAGTCCTATTCGTAATTGGTTTAGATTAGCAGGGGTAGAAAAATTTATTTTAGAACGAGATGGTAGGGTTATTGCTTCTCATGTTGTTGCATCTAACTAATATAAAAAACAATTATATTTCCATCTTTTAATTTAATCTATGTTTATAAAAAAATACTTCTAAAATTAAGTTCTTAAAAAAGATGAAACTATCCATCTTTTTCTAATACATAATCGATATATCTTCCTGTATCATTTTTAATTTTCTCCTTCTTCTTTTATCTTTATAATTAATGCCTCTGGTACTTCAAATAATTGTGAAAGCATTCGAGTAGATCCATTACTATTAAATATATTCATAAACAGAAATTCTGGGTTTAAGTTATATGGGTCATCTTTACAAATATCAATTATTTGATTTTGTAAAGATTGTTCTAACTCTTCAAATTTCTTCATCTATTTCTCTTTTTTTAATTTTGTATCTTTTTGTTCAGCTGTAGTGTTAATTATATAATTACAGCTACAACCACCTATGGTATATGTATTTTTATGGTTTTCTCTTCTACTATCATTGTTTCTTTGAGTTTTGTTTCTTCTGTTGAAAAACTCAGTTCTTGGATTATAGTTATTCATTTTTTTCTCCTATCTTTTTTTCTTTTTTGGTCTAATTTTCTATATTTTTGTTTTTTCTAATATAATTCATTGTAATTCTTTGATTTTTCCAAGTTGTGTAAAGTGGTGGTAATTTTTCTTCTATTTTTTTTGGTAGTAATGTCATTTAATCTCCTTGTTTATTTAGTGTTCGATTAAATAATATCTATTTGAAGAGTCTTGGAATAGTGAGGGTTTTAGTATAGATATATGGTGGAAAAATCTTTTCTTTTTAAAAATGGTGGAAGTAATACTCTTAAAAAAAAGAGTATTACTTCGATTTATATTCAATCTAAAAATCTATATCTTTTTCTGGAATGAAAGAATAATTGTTACTTGTACTAAACAAAAATTGTTTTCTGCTTTTTAAGTCGCTTGAAAAATAATTCTTTTCTCTTGCATTTTGTTTTATCAAAAATCTTTTTAAATCATCTGAAAGAGTATCGAAAATAAATAATAAATTTTTAGGAAGTTTTTTTAATAATTTTTGAGCCAATCCTTTCTTTCTAAGTTCTTCTTTTGTAAATATTGCATCGACTAAATATAAATTATCTAGTTTATTACTTTGAAGTTTAAAGATTAAATAACATTCGTTATATGTAATTATGTAAGATTTTTGGAATTCTTGCAAATTTCCAGTATTACCGCAATCTTTTAGTATCTTGTCTATAAGTCTTTTTTTTTCACTATTTTTAGCTATGTATTCTTCAACTGTTTGAAACATTTTTTATCCTTTTGTATTAAGTTGAGTTGTTGAGTTGAGATATAAATTTAAAATATATATTTATTAAAATTAATTTTTTTTAATATATTTATAAAATTTTATAAATTTATCTCAACTTCTCAACTATTAGTATTATTACCCTATATATGGGAGCTATAGAGGTTGAGTTGGCTCAACACCAACCCAACTACTCAACTATTTATCTTGCAATCATTAAACTATTAGGAACTCGTATAGTTCCAGCTTTATTAAAATCAAAGCCTTTTTCAAGCATTTTTACTTTAAATTCTCCAATTTCATTTCTATTAGGTTTTTGTATCCCGTAATATTGCAATATCTTTGTAGGGGAAACTGTTGATTGCTGAACAACTCCAAATGAAGAAGGTGTTGCTATCTGTAGTGATTGCATTTTATTTACAAACTCATTAACAATATCATCTATCATTGTTGTTTTAATATGCATTGAGTGTAATTGCTCTAATTCATCAAGTATGATTTTATCATTCGCATTATCTCTATCTAACCACCATTTTGTACCATTTTTGTACAAAGTACCTACTTGCCCCCAAAGCTGAAAGAAATCAATTTTTTCAACTTCAGCAAAATTTATAGACAATAACGCAAATGGGAAGAATCGTCTATTTCCAGTACTGTCTATTAAAAAACTAGTTTCATTAACTGAAGCACAAAAACTTGTACGTCTTTTATATTTAGAAGCTGTTCTATCATATGGTTGCCTTACTTGATCATAAGTATTACTTAAAAAAGCTTTTAATTCTGCAATATCACTTTTTCTAAAAGTTGCATCAATCTCTCCTAATTCAACTATCCCGTAACATATACTTTGAATTATTGTATCTTTATCACTTGGATTTAATTTAGCCCCTGATTTAAAATATTTATTGTAAGTTCCAAAATCTAAAAACTTTGAGAATAGCTTAGTTTTAGCCAGTCCTTGTGCACCTTGAAGCAAAAGAACCTGCTCAAACTTCATATAAGCACCCTTTACAGGGCAGTTTTCGGCATCATAAAACCAAGATGCTACGCATTGGATAAGCCATAGCATTACAATATAATATTTATACATATCGGTACATTTTGAATCCAAGCAATCAACCAATTTCTTAATATAATCTTGACCATTATACTTAGCAATAGCATCTTCAACCATATCTTTTAAAGGGTTAATTGCAAACTTATTCATAAGAAGAGGATTTAAATGTTCTAAAATGTCTTTTTTAAAGCCATCACGTTCTGCATAAGATTGAATAATAGAGTAAGATACCCCTATATTATTATCAGTAGCAAGAGAAACTTCGGGATGAATTATTTTAATTTCTTTGGATATCTCATCATAAAAAAATTCAAAACTATATTTTTTCAAAAGTTCTTCAAGATTTTTATCAGTTGAAAGAGGTTTCCCTTCGTTTGATAACTCATACCTTGAATACAATTTCACAATAAGGTCATCTACAGCTCTAATTATTCCTTTAGATTTAAGTAAGTTTTTAATCATTCTTAAATCTTGTTTCTTTAAGTCTTCTATCCTTGATAAGATTTTTTCAAATTCTTTTTTCAAACCACTTGCTTCGAATTCGGATTGAATTTTTTCAAGTTTATTGATTCTATCAATAACAAATACAGCTGATGTATTAAGTCTAATTCTATAAGAGCCATGTTTAAAAGACAAAATATTACCATCAGGCAATATAATAGCTTTTTGAGTTCCATCTTCTATGGAAAAAGGGTCTGCTACATACTCACCTTCATACAAGGAAGGGCAAGCTTTTATTACGCCAGCAGATACTTCCTTTCCATCATTAAACTTAATAACAAAGGATGGGTCAAGAGAAAGTCTCTCAATCCTATCGTTAGCTATTTTCAATGCTTCTTTTTTTGGAACCCCATTTTTGATTAAAGTATTAACAGCCTCTTCTTTAAGTATTTTTTTTAATCTTAAAGATTCTGGCTTCGCTTTATTTCTCGCATCTTCAATTAATTTGTTTGATACAGCAAAATCTGAAGTTAATTTAGGCATAATATAATTACTCATACAAAACCCTCGCTTCACCTTCATGAATTAGAGGTTCTATTTCATGAAATACAACATTGGGGTCATCCGAGAAACAACTTTCTACAATTACTCGTTCTTGACTGAATACGCTCATATCAAAAATTTGTCTAACTAATAACGATGCAGAAGAAGAAAACTTAATTATACCTAGTCCTCTAATCCAACAAATAGATTGTAAAGTTTCAGCATACAGTTTTACTGTTATATCGTTAGCATTACAAACTTTTACATATACATGCCAAGATTTTTTATTAATATCATATCTTTGGCTACTGCTTGGCAAAATTAGAATACCACATTTAAGCAATTCGGGATCAAGACTAATTAGAAAATCTAATACTTCTTTTGCTGTGTTTAGAACAAAGTTCGGGACATCTCCAAAATCAATATCAAGGAGTGAAAAAGATAAACCTGATGGATTCCAACCTATATCTTCTTTTCTTCTAGTTATTGCATTATTTTGATTATTGTTTTTGCTAGAAACAATATTTCCTTGAATTAATCCATTTTTAGGAATACCTAAAATAAGTACATGGAATTTTGTTAATTGTTTTATTAATTGATATAAATCAAGCATTGTTTTAACAACATAAACTTGAAATACACCATTATATAAAACACCCGGATCATAATTCTTATCTTTAGGAAATTTCTTTCCTAAAGGATTAGACAAACTGCCTACTACAGTTATAGATGGATATTGTTGATTATTTGCTTCCATTTACTTCAACCTTAAAACTTTCAACATATTGAAAAAGTTCACTTGATTTTACTAAAGTGATTTTTTCGCTCATTTTGTATGAAGGTATTACTCCTTCTCTAATTAAAGTCCACATTTGGCTTTTACTTATAGATACTGCTTTTGCAGCTTCAGGTACTCTATAAAAAAAGATTGACAAATCAATCATAAGCCTTTTTTCTTGTTTTTCATTTTGCATAAAAAACTCCTTATTAAAAAATTCAATTACGTAATTGCTGTTCGACGTCTAAACAACATTTTGACTAATTTTTTAACGCTACAGGTATAACACAAATTACATTTTTATATATTTTATGGTTAAATAATGTATGAAAGAAAAAAATAATTATATACCGCCTCTTATATTAAATCAATTTCGTAATAGAAAGTTAGTATTGAAGTATTCTTATAGATTTTACGACGAAATCATTAGCCAACTCCTTCAAATTTATAAAAAACGAAGAAAAGAAATGGACTCGGTATTTTTAAATTGCTTTAATGAAATTAACAAATGTAAAGATTTTAAATCATCTCCACATTTAATATATAGTCTTTATTATGAAAATATTAGGTTTTTTATTTATTCTGGATCTATTAGTTGTCTGATGACAAAAATTGATTCAATTAACTATAGTAAATCCCCTGTTAATTTAATTGGAAATATTATCCTTAATAAAAACATTATTAGTAGTGAAAATATCTCTACTATTGATTTAAATGTTATTAATTTTAAAGATTATATCTTTCATTCATTAATATTAAATTTTGCAAAAGTAAAATATAAGAATTATGATTTTAAATTGTTTATTGAAAAATATAAGTTTTTATTAGACCATAATAATATAAATCCTCATTTTAAAGAAATTCTTAACAATCTATTTAAATTTATCCAAAGAATTTTTCTAAATCACCAATATAATGATTTAATAAATTTTAAATTTCGAGATATAAATCATAATTTGAATTTAATGAAAGAGTATGATAATTATTTAAAAAACTCATTAGATATTACTTTAAAAGAATTAGAAAAAGAAAA
>JAHIWE010000177.1 GCA_018816105.1 bacterium
CAATAATAGAAAAAACTTCATCTTCATTTGCTTTATGGCTTGTAAAACCTTTTGAATCACAAATTTGTTGACCAATAACTAAAATTTCATCAAAATTATAAAAATTTGGCTCTTTTATACAAAAGTTATGGGTGATAAAAGTTAGGTGAGAATTTTCCTCTTCAATATCTTTTAATCTCTCTTGAGAGTCAATAAACATATATTTCATTTTTGAATCTTTTATTTCAAAATTCAAATTAACACTTGAAATATTTGCAAAAATAGGAACACTAATTGCTCCTACTTCATGAATAGCAAAATCAAAAATTAGCCAAAAAGGAGATGAATTGGCGAAGATTCCAACCGTATCACCTTTTTTTATTCCTAAATCTTTCAATGCAAGACTTAGGCAGATTATTTTATTTTTAAAATCGCTAACTGAAATATTTTTATATTGGCCATTTGATAGATAGTTTAAAAAATATTTGTTGTCATAAGTATTTGATATATAAAAGAGAAGTTCATTATATGTTTTAAAATTATAAATATCCATATCATATCCTTTGTTATAAATATCAAGTTTAATATTATGATTATAACAAAAAATTAAATAAATAATTTTTTTTATAAGAAGTGAGATTCTTTTATAACTATAAGTGCCAAATCTACACATATTTTAAAATATAAATTAAAATCAAAATAAATAGATAATATTTATTTAACTTTAGCTAAAGTTCTAAAAAACAAGGTTTTATATGCAGGCAAAACGAGGAAATATATATGGTATCTTAGCCATAATTTTATGGGGAAGTTTAGCTTTATTTTCCATATTAACCACTAATATACCAGCTTTTCAATTAACTGCTATGGCTTTTTTTGTGGCTTCATTTATAGGATTGATTTTACTTAAAAAACAAAATATTAAAATAAAAGAATTATTTAAAATTCCTTTAAAAGTTTGGTTTATTGGAGTATTTGGACTTTTTGGTTATCATTTTTTTTACTTTTTAGCTATTAAAAATGCACCTGCAGTAGAAGCTAATCTTTTGAATTATTTGTGGCCTTTACTTATAGTTTTATTTTCTTCTTTTTTACCAAATGAGAAACTTAGATGGTTTCATATTTTAGGGGCTTTATTTGGCTTAATTGGAGCTTTACTTTTAGTTTCAAAGGGTGGAAATTTTAGCTTTGATGTACAATATATATGGGGATATATTTTCGCTTTAATAGCAGCTCTTACTTGGTCATCATACTCTGTAATATCAAGAACTTTAGCTCACATTCCAACTTATGCTATAAGTGGATTTTGTATTGTAACAGTTGTTTTATCAACAATTTGCCACTTTATTTTTGAAACTACTGTAATACCAAATCAAAGTGAACTTTTTGGAGCATTGATGTTAGGGCTAGGACCTGTTGGTGGAGCTTTTTATTTGTGGGATTATGGAGTTAAAAATGCAGATATAAAATTACTAGGTTCTATTTCATATTTTACGCCACTATTATCTACTTTTATTTTGGTTTTACTAGGATATGCAACTTTTACATTAAGTATAACACTTGCGTGTACATTTATTATTTTAGGTTCATTTATAAGTTCAGCTCAATATCTAAAAGCTATGAAAAAGTTTTTGTTTAGATAAATGTACTTATTACTCTTTATTTAAATCTTTTATTCCTTAAAATATTTGAAAATAATATTATTGCAAATATTAAAAAAAATTATCTATATTATATAACTTTAAGTTATCATTAACAATTTATACATATAATTAAATTAGTTATATATTAATTTATATTTCTTGAAATATCAATATAAGGAATAAATAATGGATAATCGAAAAAATAGTTTTTCTACAATGAGATCTAAAATTGATAGTAGAAAAAATCATTCTAAGTTAAATGTAAGTAGTTTAAATCATTCTGAGTTATTAGAAACAATATATAAGAATAGAATAAAGAAAAAAATTCTTACTAAATTTCCAGAAACTTTAAATGATAAGAGTAAAAAGAAAGTAAAGTTTTTACCTGAATTGAGTTTACATTTGGATAGTAATTGGAAAGATATTTTTAATACACATAGAGTGCTTAATATTCGTATTCATAATGCTGGTCAAAGTACCGCTTATAATGTAATTTTAGAAATATATACAACACCTATTGAAATAATTAAAAGAGGGCCTTCCTTGGGTGATGAACAGCATTTTCAAGAGAGAAAACATATTCTTGTTGATACTATTTATCCAAATGAAGATATTTTAGTTCCTTTATATTCTCCTGGATTAGTTTTATATGGTGCACTTTTTGAGCCATATTTTTTGATGTGTTATGATGTTTTACTAGATCCAAAAGAAAATATCGTAATTGATGAGCAAAATAATTCTCTTA
>JAHIWE010000178.1 GCA_018816105.1 bacterium
AAAAAGTAACACCCACAACTAATAGATATCCAATAATTATATAATAATGAATTGGATGACCTTTTATGATTCTAAACACTCCAAGAAGTATGGCAAAACCAACAGAACCTGCAACCACAAATCTAAGAATTGTTGAATCTATTCTTCCACTTGAAATTGAAGCTGCTTTATCAGCAATAACTGCCAAAGCAGGTTCAGCAATGGTTGTTCCAAAACCTATTAAAAATCCAAAGACCAAAATCCAAGTTGTCCAACCTGATTTTGCAAAATCCCTAGCGAGTCCTTCTCCCACAGGGAAAACACCAATCTCAAGACCTTGTAAAAATATAGCTAGACCAACACCTACAATTCCTAATCCAATTGCAGTTCCAACCCAACCTTCAGGAACTGATTGAATAATAGCTAATTGGAAAAAAAGTATTACAATAATAATAGGTAATAAATCTCTAAAAGACTCTCTTAAAAGCTTTAAAAAAAAGTTAAATTGCATCATATATTAGTGTCCATTCCTTATGTATTTATTAAATTTATCTAAATTCTCTCTATAACCAATTGCTACTAATGTATCACCAACATCAATTTTATGATTTTCAAAATATAAATTAAGTATAAAATCATCACTTAACTCTTTATCTGTAAGTCCAATTACTATAATATTAAATTCTTTACTAAAATCAAAATCTTTTAAATATTTACCATCTAAATATGAACCTTCAAGTATTGAGAATTCTTCAATATTTAGTAATGACTCTCCAAATAGGATTTTATCTAAAACATGAGAAATAATTGGTTTTTCTAATAATCTAAACATTCTAACAGCACCAATTTCATAAGGGTTGATAACTTTAGTAGCCCCTGCCAACAACATTTTCTTATTATCTTGCTTACTACTAGCCTTAGATATTATTTTTATATTTTTATTCAAACTTCTAGCTGAAAGTGTAACAAAAAAATTATTATTTGAAGAATCACTTACACAATAAAAAGCTTTAATATCATTTTCAATTCCAATTTCTAATAATTCTTCATCAACTAATAATTCTTTATGATAAGCTTCAAAACCATTTAGGATAGCTTTATTATAATTATTTTCATCATAATCTACAATTATTATTTCATATCTAGATTTTTTTAAACTACTTGCTATCTTCATTCCTAGGTTACTATATCCATAAATTATTACTTTTGACATATTAAACCTTAAAATTTAAATTTATTAAATCTGCTTTTAATTGTGAAACAGAATTTTTAAACCCAATAATTACTAAAATATCATTCTTTTGAACAATATAATCAATATTAGTTGGATTAAATACAAAATTTTCAAAATTTCTTAGATTTATAATTCCTACAAGTGTTAAATTATAATTTTTAAAATCTATTAGATTTATATTTTTACCAATGATTTTAGATTCATCTAATATCTCAACTTCATCAATAATTACTTTAATATCTCTATTTAGTAAAATTCCATCAATTGCTTCAAAAGCAACAGGTTGCCCCAAATATTCTGATGCAACAAATGCAGTTACATCATTAAATAATATTGTCTCATTTACTCCTGCTATTTCAAATTTCTTTTTTGAATTACTATTATTTACCCTTGAAATAATTTTAATTTTATTATTTAAAGCTCTTCCACTTAAAACTATAGATAAATTTACTGCATCATCATTAGTCAAAGCTACAACTGAATTAGCACCATTATTTATACCCATCATTTCTAAGGTTTGCATATTTGTTGCATCTGATTGAATAGCTAAATAATTTAAACTCTTTGCATTATTTATGATCTCTTTATTTGTATCAATAATAATAAATTTTTTCCCACAACTTAATAACTCTTCACAAAAATATTTTCCCATCATACCAAAACCACAAACAATAACGAAATCATTCATCTTTGCTGTTTCAGACTGAACCCTATTTTCTTTAATAACTTCCATTCTATCAGATAATCCTGTTGTTATAATAGAAGTACCAAAAGCAATTACTAAAAAACTAGCTAATACCAAAATTAATGTTACTAGTTTTCCTTCAACCGTAATAGGAGTTACATCTCCATAACCAACAGTAGAAATAGTTATTATTGACCAATAAACTGCATCAAAAAAATCTACTATTTTAGGATTTACTCCCTCTGGTCCTTCATATATAAATATGACTGTTGAAGAAAAAAATACAACTGTAATATATAAAAGTCCTAAAGTAAATAATTCAAATTTTCTTTCTTTAAATACTTGTAAAAATTCTTTTAAAGAGTTTGCATATCTTAAAATCTTAAATAATCTAAAAATAAGAAGAATTCTTAAAAGTCGTAAAGGTCTATAATAAGGTAATATTGCTAGTAAATCAACAATAGCCATTGGAGATAAAATAAAATCAAATTTTCTTAAAATAATTCTTTTTACAGATTTACTTATTTTATATTTTCTATTTAAAAGTTGTTGATTTTCATAATCTTCTAAAATCATACTATGAATATCTGAACTTATCCAAAAACGACCAATATACTCGATAGAAAAAATAATTACAGCAAATAACTCATAATCATTTAACAGTCTTAAGTTTTTATGATTTACTTCAAATATTAATATAGCAATTGTACTTAAGACTAGAAAAATCATCATCATATCAAAATATTTTTTATAATGATAAGAATTGTTTTCTAAAATATTATAAGTAAATTCTTTAAACTTCTTATATTTAGTTGATGTTTCTAGTTTATATGATAGTGAAATTATATATTTTGTCATAAAATAATCCAATGTAAAGTAGTTAAACTACTTTACATTTTCACTAAATCTGATGTTCGCTATTTTTAGATAATCTTTCTTTTTGAGAAAGGTATGAGTTTAATGCACCTAAATATGCTTTTGCAGTTGCCAGCATAGTATCAATACTTAAACCATGTCCAACAAAAGCTGGGCTAGTTTCATCAAAAGAAACTCTAGTAGTTACTTTTGCTAAGGCATCTTTACCTTCAGTTACAGAAGTTACTTTATAATCTTTTAATTCACCGTTATAACCTGTTAATCTATCAATTGTTTTAAAAATTGCATCCATAGTTCCATCACCAATAGCTGCATCTTTCATGATTTGATCTTTGAATTTAATAGCAACAGCAGCAGTTGGAACGCCAGCTGTACAATCTGATATTTGTAATCCCACTAACTCATAAGTTTTATCTTGATTTAATGACTCATCAGTAATTAACATTCTAATATCATCATCAGTTACATCTTTTTTCTTATCAGCTAAAACTTTAAATCTTTCAAAAGCAGCGTTTAACTCTTCATCGCTTACTTTATCAAATCCCATATGAACAATTTTATCTCTAAAAGCAGCACGCCCAGAGTGTTTTCCTAAGATTAAAGTAGATTCTTTAAATACTCCAACATCTTCAGGTTTCATAATTTCATATGTTTCTTGATGTTTTAAAACACCATCTTGGTGAATTCCACTTTCGTGAGAAAATGCATTTTTACCAACAATTGATTTGTTTTGTTGTGGCTCAACTCCAGTTACAGTTGCCACTAATCTTGAAGTTGCATAGATTTCAGGAGTATTAATAGTTGTATATAAATCTCCAAATGCATCTTTTCGAGTTTTAATAGCCATAACAGCTTCTTCTAAAGCTGAATTTCCAGCTCTCTCCCCTAATCCATTGATTGTAACTTCAATTTGTCTAGCGCCATTTAAAACTGCAGCTAAAGTATTTGCAGTTGCTAATCCTAAATCATTATGATTATGAACAGAAATAATTGCACGATCTCCTGCATATGCACTTAATTCTTTAACCATTGCACCTAATTCATTTGGTAATCTATATCCTACAGTATCAGGTAAGTTAATAGTTCTTGCACCTGCATTTATAACAGCATCCATAACTTCTTTCATAAATGGAATTTCAGATCTTCCTGCATCTTCTAATGAAAACTCAACATCATCAACAAATGTTCTTGCATACTCAACCGCATGAATTGCTCTTTTAATTACTTCATCTGGAGACATTTTTAATTTGTATTTCATATGAATTGGAGATGTTGCAATAAAAGTATGAATTCTATGTAATGGAGCTTTACAAACAGCTAATCCTGATTGTTTAATATCATTATCAATTGCTCTACTTAAAGAACAGATACTTGATTTTTTTACCATCTCAGCAATTCGACTAACAGCATCAAAATCACCAGGACTTGCTGCTGCAAAACCAGCTTCTATTACATCAACACCCAATTTTTCTAATTGTAAAGCAATTTTTATTTTTTCTTCAGTGTTCATTGAACAGCCTGGGCTTTGCTCACCATCTCTTAATGTTGTATCAAATACTATTATTTTATTTTTATCCATTGTGTAAACCTTTTAAAATGTTAATTATTATATCTTTTTTTACATGAAAAAAAGAAAAACAGAATTTTGATTATTTATTATAAGTTGTAATAATAAGAAATTTATTATTAGAGAGAAAAAGTAAGAAGCAGAAGAGAGTTAACACTTTTGATGAAATGGTTATTTGAAATATTAAATATTTTCATATATCTCTCCTTGTTATTTTTGAATTGTCACAAGTATAATTAATTTAGGGGGATTTGTCAAGAGTTTTGTTTTTTTTCGAAGAGAAAATATTTCTATTTTCTCTTATTCTTTATCTTTTTTTTCTTCTTGTGTTTCAACTACTGGTTCTTGAGTTTCTTCTGTTTTTGTTTCAGTTTTATCTTCACTTATAATTGCATCTGAATGTAAATCGCCATCTTCGAAAACAGTTCCACCATTTTCTTTGATAATTTCTCTTACTCTTTCACCTGAGATTACTTCAATTTCTAATAACTCAGCAGTCATTTGCTCAATTGCCGCACTATTATCTCTTAATTCTTGAAGAACAATTTCATATCTTTCATTTAACAAATTTTTAGTATGATCATCTAAATCTTTAGCCATTGCATCTGAGAAATCTTTTTGAGTTTGACCACCAAGGAATTGATTAGATCTTTTTTCTAAAACCATAAGTCCTGCAATATCACTCATACCATATACCGTAGCCATTGATTTGATAATTCCAGTTGCTCTTTCAAGGTCATTTCCAGC
>JAHIWE010000179.1 GCA_018816105.1 bacterium
ATAGTTTTTCAGCTCTTTTTTTCCATTCAGGTTGATTATGGAAATAGTGCGCCCAATCTTGATTAATCATAGCACTACATGTAGCTTCTGGAATTATAACTGCATCTACTTCATCAATCCAAGTTTCAAAATATTCAATATTTTTCTTAGCTAAAAAATCAACTGTATCAAAATCACCTGTAAAATAAGCTGGTGCTCCACAACATAATTGTTTTTTAGGAATCATAATATCAAGTTCAAGTTTTTTTAGAATTTTAACTAAAGAATCACCTGTATTTGTATATGTATAATTACTCATACATCCAATAAAAATAGCAACTTTATTCTTTTTATCAACTTCTTCTTTTTTATTTTTAGCCTTAATATTTGCAGGGTATTTGTTTAAAAAACTAGTACTATCAGCAAATGGTAAAGCTCTATCTTTTTTTACAATTGGTAAGCTAAATCTAGGCAATCCTGATTGTTTTGTTTTATCAAGTTTTAATGCACATGTTTGAAACATCCAACCCATTTTTGATAATAAGTCCATAGTTTTTCTATGTCTTAATAAAAAGAAAAATAGTTTTTTATACCATGCAATTCCATATTTTTTTGCAATGTCAGAACGTACTTGCTCGATTATCATATCTGTTGGTAAATCATTTGGACAAACTTCAACACAGTTTGTACATAAAAAACATGATTCAAATATATCTTTTGCAGTTTGATCAAGCTCTAATTCATTTCTTTCATAAGCTCCTAATAAATCAATAAATCCTCTAGGACTTGTAGCTTCATCTTGATTTATATTAAAAATTGTGCAAACAGGTTTACACTTTCCACATTTTACACAGTCATCAGAAATAGCTGTATAATTAAATTTATTCATTGACACCTTATCTAACCTTTTTAAATTCAAAATTTTTAATATTTATAATAAAAATTTAATATACAAAAATAATGGTTAAAAGTTGTTAAACGAGCAAAGATAATGACCTATGGTAACTGTGATTTTGCCTTTATTTTTTCTTCTAAATTTATACTTGTTCGCTCTATTGCATAGTTAATAAAATCTAAATATTTTGCATCTAAAGTTAAAGTTCGTGCTTGAATATATAGTTTATTTGCAATTTCTAATTTATTATTAGCTTCATGTATTAAAGCCATATTGTATAATACTTCAAAACTTTGACTATTTAACTCTTTATCTAATGCATTAAGTTCTCCAAAAGCTAAATCAAGGTTTTTACTTACAAGTAAATCAACACTTTTTTCAAATCTTTTTTCAAGGGCTTTATTATAAAGAGGATTTTTATCATCAAGTTCTTCAATTATATTTATATTATAATAAACATAATGAGGAGAAATATCATCTACTATATCTTGAGCTATTTGATCAGCAATTTTAGAATTTATACTATATTTATCACCAGAAGTTCTATAAAATGGATATGGTCTGTAATCAAAACATACATTTTCATGGCTTGATTTATCATATGTTTTAGAGAATAGTAAATCATTTGTTATAGGTTTTATCACTCTAATATTAGTTGTTACATTGTATTCTCTATTTTCACAAGGAATATATCTTATTACATGTTCTATACATTGTCTTGATCTATTTCGTTCATCATATCTATAATATCTACATCTTGAATAATCTATTTCAGTTTTATAATAAGTTTCATATCTAAGTGAAGAGTTTAATACATCTCCTGTTATTACTGCATCTGTTCCAAAATCGTCGTTTTTTAATTTAAAAACTCTTTTACTATCAACAATTTTATCTTCAATTCTACTTTCTAAACTAATTGCTTGATTAACATCATCATGAAAAAATCTATCAACCTTTATAGTATAGATTTTTTCTTTTTCTATTTTTGAAGGATGTAAAGATTTTATAGTTAATCTTTTTGCGCTACAACCATTTATGAATAAAACCACTAAACTAAGAATAAAAATATTAAATAAAATTTTCATATAAACCCCTTGTTAAGTGAATATTATAACCTATTTGTATAAATAATGTGAAACACTTTTATTAAATAAGAATAATTTAATAGTAAAATGAGATAATATTATAAATTAATCAATTTTATAAAAAAGGAAGTATTTAATGGGATTTTTTACAGCAGATTTATGTGACAACTTTAGTGATAAAACAGAAGTTCTAGGACCTGATTTCAAATCTTATGGTGGAAATAAAAAGTTTAAAGGTGAAGTTATAACTGTAAAATTGGATAAAAATAATAAAGATTTAGCAGAGTTCTTAAAATCTAATAATGGTATTGGAA
>JAHIWE010000180.1 GCA_018816105.1 bacterium
AACTTTGTTCTTCTACTCGACACCAATTTTCTCTATAACTTATCCAAGCATTTTGGCCCTTAATTAGCCATATTTGTTGTTCTTTATTAGAGCCTTTCATAAGCTTGGTATAGGCTATATTTAAAATTTTCTCTTGACGTAAAAACTCATCTTCTGCACATGAAGTATATTGGGAGTTCATAGCAATACCATCTGTATGATTCATACATTCGCTATATTCTAAAGAACGATTACTCTTTGCATTTACTAAAGGTGATAAAATAATAATTAAAAAAGTAATTATCAAGATTTTTTTACACTCTAAAGTATTCATCTTAGCTCCTTGAGATTAAAATCTTCGAATACGCATACGAGATTCTAAAATTACCTCTTTTTGCTCAGGTTTAATATCAACATATTCATCATAACGTACAGTAGTTCTAACTCTAAAATCTTGGTTTTTATAGTGTGCAACAGAAGCAGTATATAAACCATCGGATACTACACTTGTTCCATCTCTAACTGCTTCTGTTCCTGTAGAAATAATATCTTGATCAGCTGCAAGAATAAGATAACGTCCTGGCTTTAATTGATTAAAGAAATAACGTCCGTGTTCATCAGTCTTTGTTTTTATCGCATATTTATACATACGATCATCAGGAATAAACCTTTTTAGCTGTTTATCCGTAGATAAAAATCCCAATCTACCTAGATTTTCATTTTCAAGATGCATTAACTCTAATAGATGTGCTGTTACAGGATAAAGTATCACATCAACATTAGAAAGGTAATTTGCTGATTTTAGTGATAAGGGAGAATCATTTACGTATCTTCCATTAAAACTCACTTTATGATATAAAACACCTCTTAATGTGCTGTTTCCTAATTCCATAGCAGCCTTTGCTTGGGCCTCATCAAACGGTACGCTTACTTTAACGTCAACAGGAGTATTGAGTTGTTTAATTCGAGCCTCATTATCAGCCTGTTGCATTTGACTAGCACAACCTGATAGTATCAAAACCAATACAAAACTAAAAACACTTACTTTATACATAATATTTTCCTTTTTTATTTTTTATTTTTTATTATTGCAAATTTAAAATGACTATAAATATCTATTTTTAAACTAACTTTTATTTATCGTATTGAATACTCATTTCATTGTAATCAACTTGCATACGAGAGTCTATAGCTGCTGAACCTGAGGTAACATCAACAAACTCACTGTAAACAAGATAAGTTTTATAGTTAACAGGAACAGCTCGAGTATGCTGGGCAGTTCCTTGTACACCATATAAGCCAGTACCGTCTGAATATTGAGAAGATCCCGCATACACATCTTTATTATAAGTACCAGTTTTCCATCCTGCTGTATAAAGATAGTATCGTCCTGGCTTTAGATTATTAAAAGTATATCGTCCAAAGTCATCTGTTTTAACTTCTATTCCATAATCAACAACACCTGGAGGTAAAAGAAATAGTTTTGTTTGAGGCTGCTGGTTGAATATACTAGGGGGATTAGTGTACCATTTTTTCATAGTACTTTGTTGCTCAGAAAACATCTTTTCAAACGCCACAATGGCTGGTGATTCTGGAAACAAAGAAAGTGATGCATTTTTAAAAGGTTGATTTTTGATTAATGGAGATGCTGGCCAACCCATCTCATCACGACCAGTGATATCAAGCCGGTGATATAAAACACCTGTTATTTTACGATTTCCTTTGCTAAGAGCATCTTTAGCCTGTATTGCATCAAATGGTGTATTAATATTAATCTTCTGAGGAATCGCTTTACTTGCAGCATCTGCTTCATTATTTGCCATTTGTAGAGCTGAGGGAGTACATCCTGAAAATAGCATCAAACTAAATATAAAGCTAGTTGTTCTTATATTCATTATTTTGTCCTTTTTATTTGTTTTTTATATATAAATATTAAATTATATTACTTAAGTTTAAAGGTATTTTTTAACACATCTACAATTTCAGTAGGAAAAGAATCATCTCCCCATGCACCACCATCAACTGAAAGTTGCCCTGCACTACCATTTTTTGCTATATCAAAAAATACAGGCACACATGTTGGAGCAACATTAATATCATATAAATAAATACCCCAATCATCTATATCAAGTACTATCAAAACCACTTGCTTCATCACACTTTTTGCATCTTCATGTCCTAAGGCAATGAGCATTTCCTGACATGGTTCACACCAGCTTGCAGATATACATATAAGAGGTATTTTACCTGCTGCTAAAATGGTTTTTCTATATTGGGATAATCGTGTTTTTGTGTTCTCATTATTATTTGGTGAGATTTTAAATATAGCAACATCATTTTTTAATAATTTTTCATCTAATTCTAATTGTAATTCAATAGCAATATCTTGTTTAGATACTGTAAGTTGACGAATAGTTTGCCCATTTATACCTATTGTTTGTAATATTTTCAATGTATAATCAATCTTATCATCAGAAACTACGAAACCAAAATAAGTATCACCACTATCTATAAGAATAAATGATTTTTCAAATTTACTTAACCATAAATCAAAGTTCAACAAAGCACTTAAAGTTTTAGAATCACTTAGTTGATTTTCTTGTTCTTTAGTAAAATCTGGACATTCATCAAGTAATCCAATTGTTTTAGCAATGGCAACTGCTTGCCATTGTACCTCTTCATAACCACGGACATCAACTTGAAGCCATAACCACTCTTTTTTATTATCCATAGATGAAAAAACATCATGAAATATATCTTCCACTGTATTTTTAGCAATTTTTTTATTTACTTGATTCCATAATGATTCTCGCAACTGTGATGAAACAGCAGCCGTGATAATATCAAATAAAGAACGAACATCATCATTCAATGATTTTTTGCCGATAACTTGATCACGATATTTTGACCATTCATCAAAGGAAATAGCAAGATAATGATATAAGTCATCAGAATTTTTAATCACACATCGATTAGAAGTAAAATCATAAGGTAAATGAGAAAAACAATCTTCACTAAGTGCAAAAAGAGTTGGATGTTCTACATTATTTGTGCCTTGATTATCAAAAAGTGATAAGTTACAACATTTTAATAATTCAAATAAATACTCTACTAGCGTAAGACTTAAGCTTCGAATAGTAACATCAATGCTGGAAATCATCGCACTATTTTCTAAGCTAAACTCCGCTTTTCCATAATCTTTTGAAGAATATTCAAAATATCCATTTTCACTAAAACTAATATTTTCATTGTTTTTTAATTGAAAAATTATTTCTTCACGTACTCGAAAATCTAATTTATTATCTTTGAATGCAAACAGATATATATTAAAGCTCATTTCTTTAATTTCCTCTTAAGAATTATATTTAGATGGTGTTAATAACATGTTTTTTATTTAAAATATATATTTGGATCTAACAACCCTAACTTTACTCCTGAAAGATAAGAAGAAAGATACGTCATAGCTGTACTGCAAGATTTATATTTATCTACATTTTTAACTGTAATAAAAAATAAATATCTATCAGCATAAGAAGCAGTAAAACTAGCTGATTTTTCAATGTCTCTATAAAGTACATATGCATTTTCAAAATTATCTAAAGTTATAGGCATCATTCCTACACCTTCACTTGAAATATAGTCTGAATTTAATTTTTTTGCAACATTGTATTGGGTCTTAATAAACTCTATTTGTTTTACTCTGTTTGATTCATAAGGCATTTTTTCTATTGCTTCTGATAAATCTCTACCTTGGGCTGCATATTGTTTTCGCATGGTTTCTTTAAATTCATTTAATTTTTCTTTTCCAAGAACATCTGCTAAATCAAGATCAATTATGGTAACAATCATTTCTCCATGACCTTTATCTGCTTTTATATACTGCTTAAGTTCATATGCTTGCCCTGAGTTTTGATAAGTTGGATAAAAAATAGTATTACTATTTGTAGATGCATTATATGTTGCATCACCTGTGTAGGCATAGTCTCTTATTTTTGGAAGAACATCAAAAAGATGAATAGCAGTTTTAGAACCTGCTTGTAGACAATAGTTGTATTTAGCATCTTTTACTATTTTAGAACACATTGCATCTAAGTTATCAGCTTGTGCGAATAAGATAGATGAATAAAGCATGCTTAAAACTAAAAATATTTTTTTCATAATTGTTCCTTTATAATTTTACCAATTCAAGATTTTAATGTTCTATACTAGGTAATGGATCTTCACTTCACACTATAAATATCGATAATAAATAATGCAGAAACAACTCTTACAATATCCACTAGCATGATAATAATGGCATTAAATTTTAATATGCGACCAAGTTGGAGAATTAAACCAATTACATGGGTCAATTTCTTTTATTGGAGAAAGCCATTCGTTCCCTTCTTCCAAAGCTTCAGGAAGAAGTGAATATTTTTCTGATTCTAAATCATCTGAAAATTTTTCAAGTAACTCTTCAATTGAATTTGCAAGTTTAAATGCAACAGAATAGTCATAATCTAAAAAGATAATCTGCCCTACTAAACCATTATCAATAGGATCTAAATCTACACATAAAAGACAAGTACCATTATCACTTGCTATTGGCAATCTTTTCCTTCCAAAAGTATATGAATAATTGATTTCACAATCAGCATACTTTAATGGTTTTTTATCGTTTGGAGTTTCATAATTACTAATTTGTTTAATTGTATTTGAAATAGAAATAAAATTTATACCATAAAATAAATTTGCTAACACATTAGGATTTATACCATTATGGAAAGAATAAAATTCAATTAATTGTAGTGGTAATTTTGATTCAATTATTTCTTCTAATTGATTTATTTCACTTTTATCTGCTGCACCTTGAAGTGATTCAAGTATTTTACTTGCATTTGAACGCAGCCAAATATGAATTCTTTCCCATGATTGTTCTATACTACTCATATAATCTCCATTTTATGTGATACTAATTATTTATAAAAATTGCATTTTATATAAATAATCCTTAAATAATATAATAAATTTTATCTTTATATTGTTTTAGATGTGAAAGCTAAAGATGATTAAAAATATATAAAATAATAAGAGTAAAACATTTGATAGTTTTAACACTAGAAAAAAAATATAAGCTATCCTATTCTCCATTTAAAACAGACATAACTGTTGCTCTGCTAGTATTTAGTTTTTTTGTTATTTTTGATATATTTAAATCACCATTTTCATTATAATAGTTTTCATCATCTAACATTTTTAAAATAGTATCTTTTTTATCTAGTATTTCTTGTGATGTTTGTTTAGTTTGAAAAGTGAAATCTTCATCACTCATGGTTTTAAGGGCTTCTAAATCTTTTTTTATTGTTTGAACTGTAACTTTTAGTTCTGTTGCTAAATTTTTTGGATCTTCAATACCTTTTGAAATCAAATCTCTAATAGCTATTCTTCTTGTTTTGATTTTACGTCGGCGATGATAAGAAATTTTCATTAAAGTTCTATTTTTAAAGTTTTATAAAACTTCTAATTCAAAGGGTTCAATATGAGCGTTATATTGTTTGAAATTATTTATAAAATATAAGTAGTGTTCACTTTCATAGTGTTTATTTAATGCAACTTCGTTTTTCCATGAATCAATCACAATAAACTCTACAGGATTATTTTTTGTTTGAAAAACTTCATACATTAAACATCCCTCTTCCTCTTTTGACTCTTTTATAGTTGCTTTAAGTAATGCTTTTAGTTCTTCAATGCAATCTCTTTTTGCTAAAAATATTATTTGTCTTGTTATTGCCATAATTGTCACTTTTGTTAGTATTTTTTTATTCTAGTCAATACTTGCTTTATTTCAAATCAATGATTTAAAAAAAGGCTACTTTCCTCTTTTTTCTAAGATTAAGAAGATATAATCTTATAATACAAAAATAAATGGTCATAAAATTGACTTAATAAAAATGGATAAAATAATGAAATTAAAAAAATGGATATACATAGCAATATTTTTAGTGATATTTTACTACGCATTTGTAGCGAACTTTTTTATAACACTTTCAATTCTTATTTCTTTATACATAGCCTTTAAAATATATAAATTTTACACTAGAAGAAAGTTAAATAAACTAGTAAATTCAAAAGAGTTATTTGAAAAAAATGAGTTAGGACTTTTTGTGGCACTTGTAGCAAAAGTTGCAAAAGCTGATGGAAGAGTGCAAGAATTAGAAGCTCAACTTATTGGTATTATGTTTGATGATATTTCTAAACTTTTTAATGAAAAAGAAAAAGCAAGAGCTATTATGAAAGAGATTTTCAATGAATATAAACAAAAAAATAATGATACTAAAGAAATTGCACAAGAATTAAATAAACTGCTTAGTCGAAGTATTCTAAAACGTAAACAGTTTGTAGGATTTTTAATTCAACTAGCCTTTATAGATGGTGGTATTAGTAAAGAAGAAGAGAAAGTTCTAAAAGATATTATGCAAGAGTTAAATATTCCATCAAATGTATATGATGAAATTGTTAATAAATTTGAAAATATGATGAAAAACAAACAACAAACAATGAGCTCAAAAGAGGCTTATGAGATTTTAGGTGTAAAAGAAAGTGATGATATGAATACTATCAAAAAAGCATATAGAAAACTAATTCGAGAGTACCATCCTGATATTATAAGTTCACAAAATAAAGATGAATCTTATATGGAAGAAGCAACAGCTAAAACACAAGAGATAAATCAAGCTTATCAAGTAATTAAAGATGAAAAAAAATAACTATTAGGTGATAAATTAAAATGAAAGAAAATTCTAAAAAACTTATAGAAACATTTGAAGAACTTAGCAATTTAAGTGATTATTCATTTGTAAATAAACTAAATTCTGATCCTGATGCAAAACATAATGCAGATAATAAATTCCCAAGGGAAGTTTTTAGTGGACACTATGTAAGCGTAAGTCCAACTGCTATTAAAGATCCCATATATATTTCTCATAGCAAAGACTTTTTTAAAGAATTAGGCTTAAGTGAGTCTCTAATAAAATCAGATGATTTTATAAAAATGTTTTCAGGTGATATGTCTAATATTTCTAATCTAACACAAAATATAGGTTGGGCGACTGGATATGCACTATCTATTTATGGAACAGAGTATTATGCACAATGTCCTTTTCAAACTGGAAATGGATATGGAGATGGTAGAGCAATCTCAGTTTTTGAAGCCTTGATAAACCATAAAAGATGGGAATTTCAACTAAAAGGTGCTGGGAAAACACCTTATTGTAGGGGTGCTGATGGGCGTGCTGTTTTAAGATCAAGCGTTAGGGAGTTTTTAGCTCAAGAGCATATGCACGCTCTTGGAATTCCTACTTCAAGGTCTTTAACACTATTTACTTCAACAAAAGAGCAAGTAAACAGACCTTGGTTTAGAGATAATTCTTACTCAAAAGATCCTGAAGTTATGATAGAAGAAGATGTTGCAATTACAACAAGAGTTGCGTCTTCATTTATAAGAGTTGGACAGATTGAGCTTTTTGGAAGACGAGCTAGAAAAAATAAACATGAAAACGCTTTAAAAGAGTTAGAAATGATTGTTTTACATTTGATTGATAGAGAGTATATTGAAGAAATCAAAAATAATTTAAACTTAGAAGAAAAAGTCATAATACTAGCAAAGCAGTTTCAAAATCGTCTTACATCAATGGTTGCTAACTGGATAAGAGTTGGATATTGCCAAGGTAACTTCAACAGTGATAACTGTGCAGCTGGAGGTTTTACACTTGATTATGGTCCTTTTGGATTTATCGAAATGTTTGATCCTAAATATCAATCTTGGACAGGTGGAGGAATGCATTTTTCATTTTTTAATCAGCCACTTGCTGCAGAAAAAAACTTTAAATCTTTTTGTAGTGCTTTAAAACCATTAATTAGTTCATCTTCTGATGTTTTAGAAGAACTTGAAGAAATAGAAAATAATTTTGCAAAAGTTATGCAAGAAAAAATGGAAAATATGTGGGCTAGTAAACTAGGAATTAGTAAATTTGATGTTAAGTTGTTTGAGGAACTTATCAATCTTATGATAGAAACAAAAGTTGACTACACTATATTTTTTAGAGAACTCTCATCTATTCCAAATGACATTAAAAACATTGAAAAAAGTTTTTATGGAAGTTTGAATAATGAAACTATAAAATCAAGATGGAATAATTGGTTAGAAAAATGGAAATCACATGTAAATGTAAACGATAAAGAGTCTAAACAAAAGC
This sequence comes from bacterium, assembly GCA_018816105.1. GTDB lineage: Bacteria > Campylobacterota > Campylobacteria > Campylobacterales > Arcobacteraceae > Aliarcobacter. The sequence goes on from JAHIWE010000180.1 coordinate 8,214, forward strand.
TTTCAATTCAAATGAAACTAGTTAATCCCAAATATACTCTAAGAGAGTGGCATCTAGTTTGGGCATATCAAGAAGCACAAGATGGAAACTATGAAGCAGTAAATGAGTTACAAAAAATAATGACAAATCCATACAATGAACAAACTAAAGAGATAGAAAATAAATATTATACAAAAAAGCCTTCAGATTTTTTTGGAATAGCTGGTATATCTCACGTTAGTTGTTCGTCATAAAGAAGATTTAGGGACTTAAATGTCCTTTTTTCTTTATGAAAAATATAAATTCCCAGCAATAGCTATAATTGCTAATACCTTTAATATCAAAATTTGTGCGATTTTACTTTCTTTTATTTTATCTATCAAAGTTTATCCTTTTTTATTTTTATTATTTATGTCAAGCGATATTTTATATAATAATGACAGAATTATTTCATAGTTATTTAAATGAATAATTAATAAATAGTAAAATAAAATCAATAGATTTTAATACAAAAAAATCAAGTATACATTCCCAAGTTTAAAACTTGAGAACGAAGGAAAGATATTTATCCTCTTTTTTCTATCTCTTTCTCGTTGTTAGTAATAATAAATCCCGTTGCATTCATAGTCATTAATGCACCCTTTTTTGGTAAATCAGCTACACAAATAACAGTACGAGTTGGACAATGAGAACCAAATTCTTCCATATAACCACGATTCATCTCTTCAAAATCTTCAACTCTAATGAGAAAAACATGAACATGCATTATATCATTAAGAGATGCTCCTACACTATCAAGCATTGACCTAAAGTTTCGTACAATTTGCTTAGCTTGACTATAGGCATCTATCCCTGCCATTTCTGATGTAATAGGATCAATACCAGGAGTTCCTGAAATAGTTATAAAGGGACCAGCTTTTGCAATATGACTATATGGACCAATTGGTTTAAACATTTTCTCGGGTGTAATAGTTTTAATTTCCATATTATTGAGGTATCCTTTATTTTATAAAAAATTATTATTTATCAAGTTAAATAACTTGTAGTATTCTAATCTAAATTTTCTTACAATTTTATTGTATAATAAATTTATTTATTATTTATATATAAAATATTAACATAATGTTTAGTTATGGTTTGTCCTAATTAATAGAAATAGAAATTTCTCTTTTCATATAAAACTAGACGTAAAAAATCTCAAAAGTTATATCATAAGTGAATAAATTAAATCAATGGGTTTTAATACAAGAAAATAAAGAAAGCTATATGAAGGTAAGAAAAAAGTGCCTATCCTCCTTTTTACTATCTTTATGCTATTTTTATTTTCATGGTGCTAAGCTATAATTTACTAAAATAAAATTTAATAGTTATTACAGAGGAATAAAAATGAAAGAATATTCACAACTAAAAGAACATTATAAGTTTTCTAAAGAAGAAGCTCTTATCCTCAAAAAACTCCAACCGAGAATGGAAAATTTGGCAGATACTTTTATCGATGAATTTTATGATTATATTTGGGGATTTGGTAAAACAGCAAGTTATCTAAAAAATACTGATGTTATTAATAGACATAAAATTAAAATAAAAGCTTGGTTTATAAATCTTTTTTCTGGGCAATATGATATGTCTTACTTTTTATATCTTTATAAGATTGGTGAAATTCATGTTCGTATTGGTCTTCCTACTCATTATGTAAATTCAGCGTTTACTTTTGTTCGAACTTTTATACTTAGAAGTATAGAAGAAAACTTTGAAAATAAAGAACAGCACGTAAAAGAAATCAATGCAATTGAGAAAATAATAGACATGAATTTAGATGTTTTAACTAGCTCATATAGAGAGGAAGAACTTGGGAAATTTTTATCACTATCTTCTTCAGAGAAAGGAATTTTGTCTTCATTAAAAAAATTCAATTCATATATTAACTATTTTTTAGCATTAGCTTTGGGATTAGTAGCATTTTTTGCTATAGGATTATTTGTTTATGATATTTATTTATTGTTTTTTACTGATATTAAAATAGAAAAAGGAATTTTAACTGTACTTGGAAGTTTATTGGTATTATGGGCTGCCATTGAATTAATACATGAAGAAATAAAACATTTGCAAGGCAGTGGTTTTGCCATTGGTGCATTTATAATGTTGGCAATGGCTGCATTAATAAGAAAAGTATTAATATATTCTCTTTCTTCTGAAAAAGCTTCTGAACTATTGATAATAGCTATTGTAATAGTTGCCTTGGCAGTATCATACTGGTTAGTAGGAATTAAGAAAAAAGATTCTTATAATCAATAATCTTTAATAGAGTTTAATATAAGAAAAGTAGAGTTTGTTGGAAAAATAGATGAAGACATGATAAATTAAGTTTTAAAAAAAGATGTCCCACTTTTTTTCTTGTTAGCTTTTTTTATTTTTTTAATTCATTACTTTGAATTAATATTATTGCCTCATCTGGTATTTTTTGTAAAATTATTTTTGAATTATCAAATGAAGAAAAAATTAAATATTCACCTATATATCCTAGAAATTTTGCATGACTAACCTCGGCTACTGATTCTAGATATTTATATTCTTTATTATTTAAAATTTTATTTGCATTTATTTTTCCTTGACAAAATGAAAATATTGGTAATATTGAAAATGACATAATCAATAAAGAACGAATACTATCAGATTTTATCTCTTGTAAAAATGGTGTATCTTTAAGTATTAAATAAGGAAAAAACATAGCAAAGAAAGGGATAGTAATCCATTTATTTTCATTGTTACTAAAAATAAGCAGTAAAAGTAACACCCAATAAAATATAATTCCTAACCATTTTATTTTATTGAGAAATTTTCCTATTTTTGTATTTGACCCTTCTCCTTCTGGAAATTTAGGTAAAGTATATTGGGATAAAAACATACCTATTAACACAAAAAAGAATGCTGAACTTACAGGAATAATTGAAACTCTTAATAAATCTGAAAAGTTAGCAAATTCAAAAACATTAATATTAAAAAAAGACCAATAAGCAAATAAATATAATACACCTATTGTAAAAAAATATGGGGTTATAATCCATATATATTTATTTCTAATTTGTTCCAATTTATAGTAGCCTTATTTTATAATTTATACTTTATTCTATATTAATATCTCTTAAAATTAAATACTATTAGTCAAATATAAAATTTACTATAAAACATTCAATTTGAAATTTACAATAAATTCTATGAAGATTTTGCAAAAGTTTGAAAAAAGTGGACTGCAATTACATCGAGTCAAGTGAAAATTGTTAAGAAATGGAATAAAGCTGTATATTTTAGCTTCAGGCAAGGAAAAGAAGAAAATCAACGATTGAGCATACAACAAGTATGTGATTGAGTTGATTTTCTTCTTTGACGCAGTATCAAGTTAAAAGATACTGCTTAATTTCTAACAAGTTTTATGTAGATTTTGCCAAAGTTTGGAGAAGGTGTACTACAAGTACATCGAGCCAAACTTTGGTGAAAGATGCGTGAAAATTGTTAAGAAATTATTCCCACTCAATTGTTGCTGGTGGTTTTGAGCTAATATCATAAACTACTCTATTGATTCCATCAACTTCGTTGATGATTCTTCTTGAGATAGTTTCAAGTATATCATGTGGAATATACGCAAAAGTTGCTGTCATTCCATCTGTTGCTTCTACTATTCTTACACAAACAGTATTGTCATAAGTTCTATTATCACCCATAACTCCAACTGATTTTACGTTTAATAGTACTGTAAATGCTTGCCATGTTTTATCATAATATCCAGTTGCATGTAATACGTCTAACATAATAGTATCTGCATGTCTTAATATTTCTAAATCAGGTTTATTTATATCTCCCATGATTCTAATAGCAAGTCCAGGCCCAGGGAATGGATGTCTTCCTATCATTGAAGCTGGTAGTCCTAATTCTAAACCTAAAGCTCTAACTTCATCTTTAAAAATCTCTCTTAGTGGTTCGATTAATTCAAATTTCATCCAATCAGGAAGTCCACCAACATTATGGTGAGATTTAATAGTTTTTGAAGGACCTTTTACAGAAACTGATTCAATAACATCTGTATAAAGTGTACCTTGAGCTAAGAACTCAATACCATCATGTTTTTTTGCTTCTTCATCAAATACTTGAATAAATGTTTCACCGATGATTTTTCTTTTTGTTTCAGGGTCTGTTACACCTGCTAGTTTTGTTAAGAATTGTTCACTTGCATCTACTGTGATTAGTTTTACACCACGAGCTTTAAACATAGCTTCAACTTGTTCTCTTTCATTAGCTCTTAATAATCCATTATCAACAAATACAGGAATTACTTGCTCACCAATTGCTTCTGCTAAAAGTGTTGCTACTACTGAACTATCAACTCCTCCTGAAACACCACATAATACTTTTTTATTTCCAACTTGTTCTTGGATTTTTTTAATTTGCTCTTTTGCAAAAGAACCCATATTCCAAGTTGATTCACAATCACAAATATGTTTTGCAAAGTTTTTAAGTAATTTTGCACCCTCAGCTGAGTGGTAAACTTCAGGGTGAAATTGAAATGCGTAAATGTTTCTATCAGTATTTGCAATAGCTGCAAATGGAGAGTTTTCACTTGTTGCAATTCTTTCAAATCCTGCTGGAATTTTTTCAACTCTATCACCATGTGACATCCATACGATTTGACCATCAGTTGTGTCTTTAAATATTGGATTTTCAACTTCTAATTTTAATCTTGCTTTTCCATATTCATGATGATCAGCAGGAATTACAGAACCACCAAAATGTTGAGAGATTAACTGCATTCCATAACAAATACCTAAAATTGGAAGACCAAGTTCAAATATTGTAGTGTCTGGATGATAAGCATCTTTAGCATAAACAGAAGCTGGACCACCTGAAAGAATAATTCCTTTAGGAGTTCTAGCCATAATATCTTCGATACTTTCACTATAAGGCACTATTTCAGAATAAACACCTGATTCTCTAAGTTTTCTAGCAATGATTTGAGTATACTGGCTACCGAAATCTAATACTACAATTGGTACATGTTTCATATATTGTTTTCCTTCATATTTCACACTATTGTGTTAGAATATTACAAATTTTAATCTGAGATTTTATCTAAAGAGTTGTAAAAAACTGGTTAAACAAAAAAATAAGCAAAAAAAAAGGCTGCTAGAGTATATCTAGCAGCCTTTTTTATAAAGAATAAAATCTTATTTAGTGAGAAATTCCTAAAATATGATATTGGAAATACCAAATACTACAAGAAACGATATATCCAATAAGAATAGTCCAAGCATATTTCATATGAGAACCAAAAGTATAAATACCATGTAATTTACCCATAACTCCAACACCAGCAGCAGATCCAAAAGAAATTAATGAACCACCAACTCCTGCTGTTAAAGTAACTAACATCCATTGATCAAGTCCCATTTCTGGATTTGCTTTTAAAATAGCACTCATAACAGGAACATTATCAACTATTGCAGATAAGAAACCAACTCCAATATTTGACCATGTAGGACCTAATACATTTGGATCATAAACAATAGCTGCTAATCCTAACCATCCTACGAAATATAAAGCTCCAACTGCTGCTAAAATACCGAAGAAAAACATTAAAGTATTGTTTTCAATTTTAGCCATTGAATGGAAAATATTAAAGTGCTCTTTTCCATATTTTTTACTTAAACCATAAGAGTAAACTTTAAGTAAAGATAAACCAAACATCATACCCCACATAGCTGGTAAATGTAAAATTTGGTGAGACATAACAGCACAGAAAATTGTAAATACTCCAAGGAACATTACAACTTTTGCACCTTCTGCCATTTTAGGTTTTTGCTCTTTTGACGCATCAAAATCAGGAACTACATTTGGAACAAATTTAGATAATAAAAACGCAGTTATTAAATATCCTAAAATTGCTGATGGGAATAAATATAAAAAGTCTGTAAATACACCTTTACCTGCTGTCCATGCCATAAGTGTTGTAATATCACCAAATGGAGACCAAGCACCACCTGCATTTGCAGCAACAACGATATTAATAGCACCTGGAACTAAAAAATCTTTTCTTGTTTTTTCAATAGTAATTAAAACTGTTGATAAAATAAGCGCAGTTGTTAAGTTATCGGCAATTGGTGAAATAAAGAAT
>JAHIWE010000181.1 GCA_018816105.1 bacterium
ATTATTGCTAAATTATCTAGATATCTTTTCATAGCTTATTTAGTAGTTTAATGTAAATACACTTTTGTGTATTTACATTATAAATTAGAACTCAGAAACATTCCCGTAAGCTTCTCTTATACTCATAGAAATTTCAGGTCTGAATTTTTGAGATTTTATTTCAGGAAGCATTAAACCTTTTGATTTATGTTCTCTGATTTTATAATCACCACTTTGGTGTCTAGATGAGTAATATGCACTAAAATCAGTAGTATAAGGCATATCCCAAACAATTGCACCAGCTGTTGGACAAGCTTCTGCACATCTTGGTGCATCGGCATGGTCAACACACTCTACACATGATTCAGGTTTCACATATAAAATCCCATCTTTTGGATTTTTTTCATTTCCATCTGCTAATATAGCTGCTACTGGACACTCAGATTCACAAGCTTCACAAGCTATACATTCGTCTGTAATTTTAACTGCCATTTTCTATCCTTTTTTATAAAAATATAAAAAAGAATATGCAAATTTTGTTCCTTTATAAAATTAGTTTACAATTTTTTTGTAAAATATTTTTTTTGTTGGTTCATCTTCTTCAATATTATCGTTATATATTAGTTCAACATCTTTTTCTTTGTTTATATACTCTTTTGTAATTATACATTTTTCAAGATTTTTTTCAGATGGAGTAATATATTGTAAAGGAAGCATAATACTTTCAATTATACCTCTAAGACCCCTTGCTCCAACATCTTTTTCAACTGCAATTTCTGAGATTTTATCAAGGGCTTCTTCCGTAAATTCTAATTCAACACCATCTAATTCAAATAGTATTTCATACTGTTTAATAATGGCATTTTTAGGCTCTTTTAAAACTCTTATTAAATCTTCTTTTGAAAGTTTATTAAGTTCTGCAATAATTGGAATTCTTCCTATAAATTCTGGAATTAAACCAAAAGATATTAACTCTTTGGCTTCAATAGGTTTTTTACTTGACTCTTCATCTTCTTTTTTTAAAAATCCCATTTTTGCAGCTTTTTTATTTTTTTTAGCTGTATCATCTTCTCTTAATCCAACAAAGGCACCACCACAAATAAATAAAACATGGGTAGTATCAAAAATTACAGTTTCAGCAGTGGAATTTTTTCTACTTCCTTTTACAGGAACATAAACATCAGCACCTTCTAGAATTTTTAATAATCCTTGTTGAACACCCTCCCCACTTACATCTCTACCACTTGTAGCACTTTCACTTTTATTAGCAATCTTATCAATCTCATCTATATAAACAATACCTCTTTTTGCTTTTTCTAAATCATAATCAGCAGAGGCTAAAAGTCTTGATAAAATTGATTCAACATCTTCACCCACATAACCAGCCTCTGTTAAAGCTGTTGCATCAGCAACTGCAAAGGGAACATCCATGATTCTAGCTAAAGATTTTGCAAGAAGTGTTTTTCCACTTCCTGTAGGTCCTATTAGCATAATATTTGATTTTTCTATTTCAATATTTTTAATAATTGGTTTATCAATTCTTTTATAGTGATTATATAAAGCAACTGCTAAAACTTTCTTAGCTTCATCTTGTCCAATTACATAATCATCTAAATGCTCTTTTATTTTAATAGGAACACTAAGACCCTTTTGAAACTCTCTTTTATTATCTTTAATTAGCTCTTTTTCAAGAACTTTAGAACACATAGTCACACACTCATCACAAATGTGTGAAACTTCACTTGAGAATATTTTTTTTACTTCTGTTATCTCTTTTCCACAGAAATCACAATTAAATTTTTCATTCATGACTTTTTATAAACTCATCAATACTCATATCTAAATTATTTAAATTATGAGTTTTAATAAATTTATCCTCTTTTTTAGTTAGTTCTTTTTTATTAAATAAAGTAATTCCACCTTTTAAATCAATAGTTAATTCATTTGCTACCATTCTAAAAGTATCCCTTGAAAAATCAACACCTAAAAATAAATACTCTTTATCTTTTTTGTACTCTTTTAATAAATTAGGCATTGCATAACCACCCATAGCTTCAGTTAACCAATCAACAAAATCAGCATCTGAGATTATAAAATTCATCTCAGGTTTAGTAGAACCCATTGGTTTAAATAAAATTGGTAAATCTAATGTTAATTTTTCTTTTTCAATTCTTGTATATTTTTGCTCTTTTACATCAAATGAATAAACTAAATATCTATCCCAATCAGCTGTAATTCTAGATACTCCTGTGATTAAAAAGTGTTCAACATCACTGTATATCTTTTGTAAACTATCATCCATATTTGTATCAATTATATATTTAAGTTTAAGTTCTTTTAGCCATTTATAAACAGATGGTAGTTCATACTTTTTTGATGAGTAGATATGATTTGTCATTTGTATTATAAATTCTCTACCTTTTCTTTGCTCTAAACTCATAGCAGCTCTTGAGTATTCATACATTAATCTAGTACTCATAGCTCTTCCGTTATTTAAGGCTAAAATCATTGAATCACTATCATAAGGAATAATAGAACCATCTGTAGCTTTTGTATTTGCAAATACACCCATTCCTAAAAAAGGAATGAGTTCACCTTCTTTTATTTTCTTTATTAAATCATCCATGACATCCAGCTCCTGTGTATGAAAGATATGCTTTATTTAGAGCACCTCTAACTTTTTCTAAGTCTAAAAGTTTTTTTAAATCATTTGGCATATCTATATGATAGATGGCACCATCTTTACCTATTAAAAAAAGTGCTTTTGTTAATCTATTTTCTAAGCTACCACTTACAATTTTCGTTCCATACATATTTGCATACTCTTCATTTACATCAAATATAGGTATTAATTTCTTGAATTTATACGGTATATCCATAGGTTTATTAAAAATAATATATGTATAAATATCTATTTTTGCTTCATTCATAAACTCGTCAAATGCAATAATTTCATCTTTGAACTCTTTAAAAAAAGGATAAGAAATAAACAATTGTATATTTCTATTTGGACTAGCTCTTTTTACTGTAATCTCATTTTTATCCAAATCAATTGCATCAAAATTTTCAGCCATATAACCAATATCTATAAAATCATCGGTTAATTCTAATTTTTCATTATTGTATGTTATTTTAGATTTCATATTTTTTTATTTTATACCCTATTTGTCTAAGAGTTATTCCTAACTCATCTGCTGCTTTTGAATGATTAAAATCATTATTTTCAAGCGCCTCAATAATTGCATCTTTTTCCATATCATCTAAGGTTAAACTTTTTTTAGAACTATTTTTATAGTCACTTTTTAATTTTTGGTCATTTAAAGCTGGCAGTAGTAGTAACATATCATATTTGTTAATTCCTTCTTCATTTCCCATTAGTACAATGCGTTCAATTGTATTTTCCATCTCTCTTACATTTCCAGGCCAAGGATAATTACTTAATGCTTCCATAGCTTCGTCTGTAATGGTTACCATCTTTTTATGATTTCTAATTGATCTTTCTAAAAAAAAGTTAACAAGTTGTTTTATATCATCACCTCTTTGTCTAAGGGGTGGTAAATCAATAGGAATTACGTTTAATCTGTAATATAAATCTTCTCTAAATTTTCCATCTTTTACCATTTCTTCTAGATTTCGATTTGTTGCTGCAACTAGTCTTACATTTACTTTTATAGTTTTACTTCCACCTACTCGCTCAAACTCTCGTTCTTGTAAAACTCTTAGAAGTTTTACTTGAGCAGATGCAGAAATATCACCTATTTCATCTAGAAAAAGCGTTCCTCCATCAGCTAACTCAAATCTTCCTTTTCTCGTTTCTCTTGCATCTGTAAAAGCACCTTTTTCGTGACCAAAAAGTTCACTTTCAAGTAAGGTATCTGTAATTGCAGCACAGTTTAGTTTTATAAATGGTTCATCTTTTCTATTACTTCTTTTATGAATAGCAGCAGCAACTAACTCTTTTCCTGTTCCTGTTTCCCCTCTAACTAATACCGTAACATCAGATTGTGCAATTCTTTGAATAACTTTGAATACTTGTTGCATTTTTGGACTATCACCAATAATGTCACCAAAATTATGAACCTTTGAATCCCATTCCATTTTGTAATATAGTTTTAGTTCTTGAAGTCTCTCTTTTTCTTTCTGATTAAGTTGATATGAGTGTATAGTTTGTGCAAATATAGAACCTACAATGGCTAAAATTCTAACTGTATCATCTAAGTCTATTTCAGCTGTTTTTGTAATAACAGCTCCTAAAACACCAATACTTTCATTATCTATCATTAATGGAACGGCAACATAAGATTTTCCATTAAAATCTCTTTTCCCTGATTTATTTAAAAACAAAGAATTATTATGAATATTTTCCACAACAACAGGCTCATTTGATTCTGCAGCCATTCCAGTTGCTCCTTCACCTATTTTATATGAAGCTAAATTTCTTTGAAATTTTGATAACTCAACAGAAGCAAAAACATTTAAAATATCATCTTCAATAATATGTACAACACAATTATCTAAATTTAGAGTATTTTTCAATATCTTCATGGATTTTTCCAATGAAGTTTGTAAATCATAATGATTTGAAATAATTGAAGATATTTCATAAAGTGTCATTAGTTCTTTTATTGTAAGGCACCCCATACAGGCAGATTTATCAAACATTTTTGCTCCTTATATGTTCTTTTAATAAATTAATTATAACTATACTTTTAGATAAAAATGAATGAGTATTTATATAATAAACATACAATTTTTTAATCTGCAATTTTTTTGCAAACTTCTTCTTTAGGAAGCTTTTTAACACCTGGTTGAATCCACCAAATTTCGCCATTTGATAGACTTGCATTTCCACCCCATTTTTCGTCACTATCAAACTCAATTTCTTTAATTGTTTCTTCCATATCTTTTTTTGCAAAATAAAAAGACACCACTCCATCAACTTCTCTTAACATTACTTTTGCCATTATTTACTCCTTATTTATAAATATATTTTTTATTACTTTTATGATTTCATGCTCTTTGAATGAAACTTTGAAATAACCTTTTTTTAACTCTTTGATTACAAAACTTCTGCTGAATTCTTTTGCTGAATTAGGATAATCATTTCTATAATGAGCACCTCTACTTTCACATCTTTTTTGAGCACTCAAAATTATGGCTTCGGCAATCTCTAAAGCATTTCTTAATTCTAAAATTGCTGATAATTCAATATTATTGTTTTTTTCTTTATTTATACAATGAAGAGAATATGAAATTTGTCTTAAATATTTCACATAATCAAATGCTTCTGTAAGAGTTTTTTCATTTCTTATAATTCCCACTTTTTCAAATAGACATTTTCCTAAACTTATTCTAATGGCATTAAAGTTTTTGCTTGAATCTCCTTGGAAAATATAATCTAATATTTCAATATCTTTTACAACAATGTTATAATCTATTGGTGAAAATTCATTTTCTTTTGCATACTCTTTTGCATTATTTCCAGCAAGATTTCCAAATACACATCCCTCAAGAAGTGAATTTCCTCCAAGTCTATTTGCCCCATGAACTCCATTTGAAGCCATTTCTCCACAAATATATAGGCCTTTGATTTCACAGCTTGTCATATTTACATCAACTCCACCCATTGTGTAGTGTGCAACTGGCTTTATTTCTAATAACTCTTCACTGATATTTACACCACATTGCATAAGTGCCGCATTGTAAAGTGATGAAAGTTTTTTTTGGATTTTTTCAAGTCCCAAATGTCTTAAATCAATAAAAACTTTTTTACCTTTTAACTGTTCTTTTAATATTGCACGTGCAACTTCATCTCTTGTTCCTAATTCATTAATAAATCGTGAGCCTTCACTATTTACCAAATAACCACCCTCTCCTCGTGCAGCTTCTGTTACTAAATAGTTTGTTTTTATAAAACCTGTTGGATGAAACTGAACGAACTCCATATCTTTTAAACAAAGTCCAGCTCTTAAAGCAACTGCTAATAAATCACCCGTATAATCAGGTGCATTTGTAGAATAAGCTCTGTAGATTCCCGCATATCCACCACCTGCTAGGATTACAGCTTTTGATGGATATATTATTACTTGTGAATTTTCTTTATTTAAAGCAATTATTCCACTTACTCTATTTTGATATTTTGCAAGGTTTAAAACAAAATTATTTGGTAAAAAAGTAATACTCTTTGCTTTTGCTTTTTTAATAAGTGCCATTGTAATAGCACTTCCTGTTTTATCTCCAACATAACAAGTTCTATTTGAACTTCCTCCCCCAAATGGTCTTTGTAAGATGTTATTATTTTCATCCCTATCAAACTCTACCCCATAATTAACTAATTTTTCTATAATAGAAGCAGCCTCTTTACACATATAAGTAATTGCTTTTTTATTACCAATTCCTTTTGCTGAATTAAAAGTATCATTTATATGTTGGTTAATTTCTTTTGTATTGTTCGAATCAAGAACAGAATTTATTCCACCACTTGCCATTGAAGAGTTTGATTTAAAAATATTTCCTTTAGTAATAAGTGCAACTCTATTTTGTTCGTCTTTTGCCTCAATTGCAGCCATAAGACCTGCAATTCCTCCACCTACAACAATTACATCATAAATCATTTTATACTCTATACATTAAGTCATATTTTTTTCTAGAAGTTGCAGGAATTTTTGTAATTTCTAGATTCTTTTTAATATGAACAGGAACTTTTGAAGCAAATAGTGAACTTATAAGTCCAGGAGTTGAACGCACAAATTGAAGTGCTAATTGAATATCATTTTCTAAAATCATTTTAGAATCAAGTAAGTAACCAGTTTCAGGTTTGAATGATTTTTTAAATAGATTCATTTGTAAAAGTGATGAGCTTGAAATTACACCAATTTTTAATCTATGTGCAGCTTGAAGTAAAGTGCACTCTTCACCTTTTACTTTTTGTGTTGGCATTGTATAAATAGATGTTTTTGCTATATTAAATGGTGTTTGAATATATTTAAAATTGTGGTTTTCTCCACCCACTTTAAGGGCAATATCAACTAAATCTTCTAAATTTATATGTTCGTTTGTACTTTCATCAATAAAACCATTCCAAACAGCAATGCCATAGTATTTTATCATTCCCATTTCAACCATTTTTTCAAATCTTCTAAAAATTGTTTCCACTTTTTTTAGGAATTTTTTATAACCAAGTTTTGAAATTTGAATTTCTGGATTATGTAAAAAATAGATATCAATAGTTTTAACACCTAAATTTTCAAGGGATTTTTTGCAAGACCACTCTAAATAATCAGGTGTCATACAGTGTTGATCTAACTCTATATCATCAAGAGTTGCCAATGAATTATTAATTATATTCTCTTCAATCCAAGTATAAGGATTTTTAGGAAAAGGATATTCTAACTGTATAAAACCGCCTTTTGAGCAGATAATTAATTCTTCTCTTTTTGTAATCCCCTCTTCAAATAATTCTTGAAGTGCAATTCCAATCTCTTTTTCACTTTGACCATATCTATAGTTACTTGCTGTATCTATTAGATTTATCCCACTTTTAACAGCTTCTTTTACACCTTCGATGTAATGAAACAGATAATTCTCTTCTTTATATGGCTCTTTATTAAAAGTTCCAAGTCCTAGTTTTGAAAATATTAGATTATTGTGTTTTATATAAAAATCTTTGTGTTGAGAAAATTTTTTTGCAAAGTTTAAAGTATCATCAAATGTTGCTATCATGATTTCATACTTTTTTTATAGTGATAAAGAATTATTCCACTTGTATAAAGTACTAAAACAATTGGTAATATAAATTTTTCCATAGATTTTCTCCTTTTAAATAAGGAAACAAAATAAATTGTTCCCTTACATTTTAAGTATTAAGGTGTACTAATCTATATGCAATAAGTGTTCCGTAGGTTAAAGTTATTTATTTTTGAGTAAGAATTGGGGCAAAAGCTTTTGTACTTATATTTATTTTTTCTCCGATAATTAGATTTTTTGCTTCTAAATTACTAATTACTATTTCAACTAATTGCTGACCAATTGCAATTATTGCTACATAAATAACATCAACTTTTACAATATCAAGAAGTTCTCCTTCAAATGAAAATTTTGCACTACCATTTGTTTTTAATAAGGCTTCTTTTGGTGTGGTGTCTTTTATTATTTGGCCATTGTTTAAAACTACCACACGGTTTGAAAGTCTGTAAATCTCACTTGGGTCGTGACTTACCATTATTGTAGTTGTATTAAACTCTTTATGAAGTGTTAATATTTCACTTTGCAGTTTAGTTCTCATAGCAGGATCTAAGGCTGATAATGGCTCATCCATAAGTAAAAGTTTTGGTCTGTTCATTAATGCTCGACACAAACTAACTCGCTGTTTTTGGCCTCCACTTAAAGTTTGAGGAAGTCTATTTTTTAATTCACTTAATTCTGTAATTTCTAGTAAATCATTTGCTAATTTTTTATCTTTGTTTACATATAAAAGATTTTCAATAACTGTATAGTTTGGAAAAAGTGCATAATCTTGGAATACAAAACCAATCTCTCTTTTTTGAGGACTTAAAGAAAACTTCTCATCAAGCCAAATAGAATCATCTATTTTTATAATTCCATTCGCTTCTTCAAGACCTGCTAGAATTCTTAAAAGTGTAGTTTTCCCACTACCACTAAGACCTGCCAGTGCAACAAACTCACCTTGTTTTATTTCTAAATTTATATCTAAATTCATTTGACCATTTGCACCGTGCAATAGTTTTTGTATATTTATATTTATCATTTTTATTCTTTAATTTTTTCAAACTCAATTTTAGAAAAACTTATTTTCTTAAAAAGCTTTAGTTTTTTGTTCAAAGGTAGCCATTTAATAAGTATTGTAGCCATAGCTTCCCACATAGATACCCAACCTGCTACCATTAAACCTTCTGATATTATTCTATAAGGTAAGCCTTGATTTGTCTCAGTTAAAATTGAAAGGGTTATAAAAAATATTCCGATCATCATAAAAATAAGAGAGTTTTTTACCTGCTCTTTCATTTTCTTTTTTTCAAGTTCTTCAAGATAGCTAAAGTAGTTATCAAAGCTTTCTTCTATTTGTAAAATATTTTTTTCTTCTATTTTCTCTTCTAAATAAAATTTTATTATGAATTTTTCATTTGATATTTCACTTACACTTTCGATTATATAATCAACAAGTTGCTTAGATAAATCTTTTTTTAGAAAGGTTGAACTTCTATCAAAATGATCATAAAGATTTTCAAATTTATTTGTAGAGATTTTTATAATAATTTCATTATTTACAGTTCTGTCATATCTATCTAAAATATTTTTTTTCATTTTATATTCCTACAACACTCTTTTTTTGTTTACCATTAAAAATATATACACCAAGAAGGGTTAAGAAACTTAGTATCACCATAATCACACTATAAACGTGAGCATTTGTATAATCCATAATTTCTACAAATTCATATATAGCAACTGAAGCTACTTTTGTTTCATTTGGAATACTTCCTCCCACCATTAAAACAACACCAAATTCTCCAACTGTATGGGCAAAGGTTACAATTATAGCTGTCATTAGTGCTGGTTTTATATTTGGTAGAGCAATTTTAAAAAGAGTTTCAATTTTACTTTTTCCACAAATATAACTAGCTTCAAGCATATTTTTATTCAAACTTTCAAAGCCACTTTGTAGTGGTTGAATCATAAAAGGTAAGCTATAAAAACAGCTAGCAATAACAAGTCCTGTAAAGTTAAATACAAGTTTTATTCCAAAATACTCTTCAAAAAATCCACCAATTGGAGAATTATAAGATAAAAACCAAAGTATATAAAATCCCAAAACAGAAGGTGGTAAAACTATTGGTAAGGCTGTTATTGCTTCAAGTATTGGTTTAAATTTTGATTTTGTTTGAGATAAATACCAAGCAAGTGGCAGACTTATAAAAAACAAAATCAAAGTTGTAATGGCTGCTAATTTAAAAGAGATTATAAAAGGTGAAAATTCAATAGTTTTTAATAACTCAATCATTTAGCACCTCCAAGATAGATAAATCACTAGCTTTTATTAAAATACTTACTTGTTCGTTTTTTTGCAGATTCATTCTTTTTGATGAATCTGATGTTATTATACTTTCAAAAATTGTATCATTTGCTTCTAAAATTATACTACTTAGTAGTTGACCATTTTCTATACTTTTAATAATTGCAACAAGTTGGTTTGATAAACTAATCTCTCCCGATAAATTTTTTGCAATAGAGATATTTGTAGGTTTTACAGCTAGTTTTACTCTTTTACCTATTTGAACATCTTTATTTAAATCCAAACTCATCATTTTTAAAGGTATCTCCTCAAAATCAAACTCGACAATATTCAAACTATCAATATTATTTATCTTTTTTATTGTTGCAATAAATGGGCTCATTTTACTATATATCCGTAATCTGTAAATATTTCTTTCGCTTTGTTACTTAAGATAAAATCGTAAAATGCTTTTACTTCATTATTGTCTTTTGCATTATTGATTATTACAATTCCTTGTTCAATTGGTTTATATAATTTTAAATCAACACTTACCCAGTTTTTATTCTCTTTATATTGGGCTAATTTATCATCATAAAGTGAAGATTTTGCAATAAAACCTATATTAGCAGCCGTTGTAGTATAAGCAACTGTTGAAGAGATTGATTCTGCATATACAAATTTGTTTTTAGTATCTTCTTCTAAACCTGCATTTTTAATAGCTTCGAGAGCTGCTGTTCCATAAGGGGCTGTTTTTGGATTTGCAATTGCAATTTTTTCAATTGAAGCATCTTTTATCATATCAATTCCCTTTGAAAAATCCAACTCTTTTACACTCAACATTGCAAGTGCTCCTTGAGCATATACAATAGGTTTTGTAATAGCAATTTGATTTTTATATAAAGATTCAGGAAAGCTCATATTTGCTGACATAAATATATTATAGGGAGCTCCATTTTTAATCTGTGCTGTTAGTTTACCGCTACTTCCAAGTATCACTTGAACTTTCGTATTGGGATTTGTTTTATTAAATTCAACAATTAATTTATCCATCGCATAACTAACATTTGCAGCAACTGCAACATTTATCTCACCTGCAAATATACTTGAAGTAAAAAGCACTAAACCTAAAAATATTTTTTTACCTGCAAAAAGGATGCCACTTTGTTTTATCATTTTATTCTCCTTATTTACCAATCATTACATCAGATGCTTTTATAACAGCACATACTTGTGCACCACTTTTGATATTTAATGTATCTATTGAATTTGATGTAATAATAGAGGCTATTTTGTCACCATTTCCAATATCTATAATTAATTCAGAGTTAATTTCTCCTTTATTTATAGAATCTACTTTTCCTTGAAGTTTATTTCTAGCACTTATATTTAGTGCTATATCAGTTGTTACTAAAACTGTATTTGATTTGAATATAGCAACAACTTCATCACCTATTTTTAAATTCAAGTTAGAAACTGCTGTATTTGTAATTACTGAAACTATTGTATAAGCACTTTTTAGTTTTATATAAACCTCTGCATTTACCGTTCCATTTGTTATTAGCTCTACTGTTCCACTTATTTGATTTCTTGCACTTACTTGCATTGATAATCTCCTTATGTCTTTTAATGTTCCTGTATTTATATCTGTTCTTTGACTTAGGTTTTCAAGAAATTTTTTTTGTTCACTTTTTAAAATTTCATAGGTATTTATAAGATTTTCTCCATAAGGCGTAAGTTTAGTTCCACCACCTCCAACTCCTCCTGTCTCTCTTTGTACAATTGGAGTACTTGATAGATTATTCATAGTTTCAATAGCTTCCCATGCTGCTTTATAGCTCATTGGAACCTCAATTGCTGCTTTACTAATTGAACCTGTTTTTTTAACTGCTATTAATAAATCAATTCTTTTTTCTAATAAAAAAGGTTGATTTAGAATCTCTAGTGTTAAGTTAGATGAAATTTCCACTTCTGTCCTTTTGGGTTATATCTTTTTGTATATAACGATTAATAAAAAATATTACCATTATATAACTTAATACATAACGGTAATTTAAAAAAAACTAGAAGGGCTACTTCTAGTTTTTAAATTATCTTACTGAATCGAAGAAATAATCAGTTTCAGCGATATTTTTAGTTTCTTCATCTAATTGATCAAGAATACTATTAGTAATCCAAGTTAATAGATTTAATCCGCCTTCATAACCACTAATAGAGTATCTATGTAAGTGATGTCTATCAAAAATTGGGAAACCAATTCTAATTAAAGGTATTTTTGTATCTCTATATAACTCTTTTCCGTAAACATTTCCAATCATAAAATCAACAGGTTCTGTATATAATAAACTTCGAAGGTGCCATAAATCTTTTCCTCCCCAAATATTACATTCAGCAGCTCTAGCAGATTTAGAAAGAATAGCTTTCATATCATCTTCCCAACCTTTTCTTGGTGCATTGTTACACACAATATGAGTTGGAATTGAACCCATTTCAACTAAGAATGAAACCATTCCTAATAAGAAGTCAGGATCTCCCCAGATTGCAATTTTTTTACCGTGCATATATGGATAAGAATCTTGCATTGCATCAACAAATCTAGCTCTTTGTTGTTTTAATTCTTCTGGAACTTCTTTACCTGTTAATTCTGCTAATTTCATAACAAATGCATCAGTACCACTTAAACCAATTGGATTACAAGTTTCGAATTTTTGTTTCCATTTGTTTTTAATAGTTTTAGCTGTTAGAATTGAAGAATATTTTTGTAAACTAATTGTTGCACTTGCATTAATTGCAGTTTTTGCATCTTCTAATTTTGTTCCACCAGCATATAATTTATATTCACCAGCTCCTGTGTCCCATTGCTCTTCATGGTCACCAATCATGATGATTTTGTCACCAAACATTTTAGAGATTTTTTTAATTTCTTTTAATGACCCTAAATATGGTTCAAATCCAGGAATTATGTTTATTCTTTCTTCATCAACTTCTTTAGTTATACCTTCGCTTAATTGCTCTAAAGTTGATTTCATCATATTATCATAACCAGTAATATGAGATCCAACAAATGAAGGAGTATGCGCACTTGGGATTAAAACATTGTCTAATTCACCCTCTGCCTCTTCTCTTGCCCCAATAATAAATGCATTTAAGTCATCCCCGATAACTTCCGCCATACAAGTAGTACTAACAGCTATCATTTCAGGTTTATAAAGTGCATTACAGTTTCTTAAACCATCTTTCATATTTGCAAGTCCTCCAAATACCGCTGCTGATTCACTCATTGAATCAGATACACAAGGAGTTGGTTCTTTAAAGTGTCTTGTAAAATATGTTCTAAAGTATGCAACACATCCATGAGAACCATGAACATAAGGCATAGTATTTTCAAAACCTAAACCTACCATAACAGCACCTAAAGGTTGACATGCTTTTGCAGGATTTACAGTAATTGCTTCTCTAGCTAAATTCTTTTCTCTGTAATCCCAAGATTCAGTCCATTTTTGAATTTCAGCAACTTTTTCAGGAGATACAGCACCTGCTGCACTCTCAAACTCTTTTTTATTTTTTAAAACTTCTTGATATTCAGGTTTCAAAAATAGTTTTTGTCCGTTTACTATGTTATCTATATCTTGCATTGCCTTCTCCTTACGCTTCTTTTTCCCATGGAGCTTTTGTGTGGTTCCATACAGGTGAGTTAATAGCTAAATCCATATCTTTTGCAAAAATTGCAAAAGCGTCATATCCATGATAAGGACCACTGTAATCCCAAGAGTGCATTTGTCTAAATGGTAATCCCATTTTTTGGAATACATACTTCTCTTTTACACCAGCTGCAACTAAGTCTGGTCTTAATTTTTTAACGAAAGCTTCTAGTTCATATTCATTAGCGTCATCATAAATTAAAGTAGATCTTTCAATCTCATCTTTAGTTCTTTTATAATCATCTCCATGTCCAAACTCGTAACCTGTTCCAATTACTTCCATTCCTAAATCTTCATAAGCCCCAATAACGTGTCTTGGTCTTAATCCCCCAACATAAAGCATAACTTTTTTACCCTCTAACATTGGTCTATATTTTGCAATAACAGCATCAGTCATTGCAGTATATTTAGCAATTACTGCTTCAGTTTTTGCTTGAATTGATTCATCAAAGAATGAAGCAATTTTTCTTAAACTCTCAGTTGTTTTAGTAGGTCCAAAGAAGTTATATTCCATCCAAGGAACATTGAACTCTTGTTCCATATGTCTTGCAATATAGTTCATAGATCTATAACAATGTAATAGGTTTAATTTAGATTTTGCTGCAATTGCTAACTCTTTATAAGTTGCATCTCCTGACCATTGAGCTATAACTCTCAAACCCATTTCTTCTAAGATAATTCTTGTTGACCAAGCATCTCCACCGATGTTATAGTCACCGATAATTGATACATCATAAGGAGTTGATTCGAAATCTTTTTTATAAGAATTATCAGGCATGATATAATCTCTAATCATATCGTTTGCAATGTGGTGACCAAGTGATTGAGAAACCCCTCTAAATCCTTCACATGAAACTGCGATTGTTTGATGACCTGTTTCTTTTTTGTGCATTTTAGCAACCGCGTGAATATCATCCCCAATTAATCCAATTGGACACTCTGATTGAATTGAAATTCCATTATTTAAAGGGAATAATTCATCAATTTCACTAAGTGCTTTTTTAAGTTTTTTATCTCCACCAAATACGATATCTTTTTCATTAAAATCTGTAGAAAAATTCATTGTAACAAATGTATCAACACCCGTTGTTCCAATATAATAATTTCTTCTACCACCTCTTGAATATTGTCCACATCCAATAGGTCCATGTGAAATATGAATCATATCTTTAATAGGTCCCCAAACAACTCCTTTTGATCCAGCATAAGCACATCCTCTTTGAGACATCACTCCTGGAACTGTTTGTTTGTTACTTCTTGTTGTATCACAAGAACCTTTACTAGTTTCTGGTGAATCAACACCTAAATGTTTTGCTCTACTTTTTTTTACTTTTTCAGGATATGCTTCTAATACTTCAGCTATAGCCTCTTTTTGTAGACTTTCTAATGTTTCTGGTCCCATAGTTTTCTCCTTTGAAGAGTTAAGTAGCTTACGCTACTTTTACTCTATATAAATTCATGTCGTCTAATTTTCTGCATAAATCTTTAGTTTTATCCCCATCTACGCTTTTTGAGATTTCTGAAATTTGATATTTATTAGTGTAATAAACCATCTTAAATTCACCTTGCATCTCAGCAACATTTTCGTAGTAGTCAACAAAAGCTGTGTGTGCAAAAGTACCTTCAGGAACAGTTAATGTATCAAGAATAGTTCCTTCTTTTGTTTCATTAGTTAAAGTAACAGTTTTACCTGCTGCATTTGTCCCATTTTCAACTTTTTCAATTACTTTGTCAAAACTTACATCATTACCCATATCAGCTGGGAAGTGGTATCCACATATAAACATAATTATCTCCTTATTTTTATTTTTTTAATTTATTAAGCTTCTTCTGCTCTTTTACCAACATTTTCAATGTCAGCTTCTTCTTCTAATCCAAATTCCATTAATAGTGCTTCTAAATCATCCATTTCTAAAGGTGTTGGAATAACTTTTAAGTCATTTGCAATAATTTTTCTTGCTAATTCTTTATATTCCATAGCTTGGTCATGGTTTGGTGAATATTCAACAACTGTCATTCTTCTTAATTCAGCTCTTTGAACATGATTAGATCTTGGAACAAAGTGAATCATTTGAGTACCAATTTGCATTGCTAAGTGTTTAGCTAAATCGTACTCTTTATCTGTCATCCTAGCGTTACAAATAAGACCTGCAAGTCTTACTCCACCTGTGTTTGCATATTTTAAAATACCTTTTGAAATATTATTAGCAGCATACATAGCCATCATTTCACCAGACATTACGATATAAATTTCTTGTGCTTTACCTTCTCTAATTGGCATAGCAAATCCACCACAAACAACATCTCCTAGAACGTCATAAGAAACGAAATCTAATTCGTCTGTATATGCACCCTCTTCTTCTAAGAAGTTAATTGCAGTAATTACCCCACGTCCCGCACATCCAACACCTGGCTCCGGACCACCTGATTCAGTACAATTGATATAACCTTCTGTTATGTCATTATTATCAGGGTGAAATTCTCCAGCACCTGGTTTACATACATCTTCTAATTCTAAATCTTCAACTGTTCCAGCTTCAGAAGCTAATTGCATAATTGTACATTGAGCTTTTTCGTGTAAAATTAATCTTGTTGAATCCGCTTTTGGATCACAACCAACGATTAATATTTTTTGTCCATAGTAGTGGCACATTGCCGCTAAAGTATTTTGAGAAGTAGTTGATTTACCAATTCCACCTTTTCCATAAAACGCTATTTGTCTTAATGCTGACATTTTATCTCCTTTGATTTATCTGTTTACATTATTTGTAATTGCACTTTGTGTTCCATAGAAAAGATTTTTTATAAATTTTTATAATTTTTCTTACAAATCCCTAAAATAGGATATTCTTAAAAATGAAAAAAATCTAAATTTTATTTTAAGACATTTTTTACCTTATTTTATTTATACAAAAATTGTAATTATTGTAATTTTTAAAAGAAAGGAATTCTTTAATAAGCGTAGATTTTCAATTTTTTGGAGTATGGATTTTTTTTTGAAGGTAAGATATTTAATAGTTTTAGTTTAATTTTATGTGAAGAAAAGCTTTTAAGCTTTTCTTTTAATTATTTTTTATCGTTTGATTTATTTTGCATGAACTTCATTTTTACCAATAAACTCTTTTTCGTTTGTACTCGAAACAATAAGTTTTGCTATATTGTCTGTTGTAACTGCTACATCATGAGTTTGTGATGCTATTGATGCATTTTGTTGAGTTTGTTGATCAAGGCTATTTACTGCATCATTGATTTGTTCAATTCCTGTAAGCTGTTCTTTACTTGACATCTCTATGTCTTGGATTAGATTTATTGTTTGTTGAATATTTTGATTTAACTCTTTATATCCTTCAATCATATGATTTGCAATTTGTTTACCATGGTTTGCTTTTGATGTCGCATTTTCTACTATAGATTTTATCTCACGAGCAGCTTCTGCTGAACGAGATGCTAAGTTCCTTACTTCAGCTGCAACTACTGCAAATCCTTTCCCTGCTTCCCCTGCAGTTGCTGCTTCAACGGCTGCATTTAAAGAAAGAATATTTGTTTGAAAAGCAATTTGGTCAATTATTGAAATTGCATCAGTTATTGCATTAACTTGAACATTTATATCATCCATTGCAACTGTAGTTTGATTTGCTAATTTTTCACCATCTTGTGCAGATTTTGTAACACTATTTGAATAAGTTGCCATTTTTTGGATATTTTGCGTATTATTTCTAATATTTGAAGTTATCTCTTCTATTGCTGCTGCTGTCTCTTCAAGTGATGCTGCTGCTTCATTTGAACTAATATTTAATTTATCTACATTTGTTAAAAGTAAATTTGAACCCTTATCAAGAGTTAATCCATTTGATTTATTTTCTACTAACATATCATTTACAACATTAGCAAAGTTATTTAATCCTTTTGATACTGCACCTAAATTATTTCCTTCTATTCGGTGTCTAAAGTCTAACTTTTGATAAGATGATAAAGCATCTGATATTTTATTTAAATCGCCATCAACTTTAGTTGATACAATTTCAAATAAGTCATTAACACCATTTTTAAGCTCTTCTATTCCTTCATTTTTCGTTGTTTCAGTTATAGTTTGTTTCATAATACCTGTTTTTGCTAATTCAATAGCTTTTTTTACAGCATCAATCACTTTTTTAGCTTCAGTAATATCTTGTGCAAATTTAACAACACGAGTTACTTTTCCACTTTTATTTTTTACAGTTGTATATGAAGCTTGAATCCAAACAGAAGTTCCATCTTTCCTAATTCTTTCAAACTCATCTATTTGAGCTATTCCATTAGCTAAATTTTTCCAAAAGTCACTATATTCTTGTGTATTTATATATGTTTTCTTACAAAACATTCTGTGATGATTTCCAATTACTTCATTTAGTTTATAACCTAATACATTTAAAAAATTATCATTTGCCTGTATAATTGTTCCATCTGGTTTAAATGAAATAATTGCAAAATTTTCTTCCATTGCAACTAGTCGTGCGCTTTCTTCTTCTGTTTTCCCGAAATTAAGCATATACGCTCCTTCTTACCATCAAAAATAATATCTAATGATATGATATGTAATTTTTACTTTTAGATAAGTAAATATAAATATTTTAATAGAAATAATTATTCTTAATATCTTTTATTTTAAGAGTAGGATGGATATCTAAAATTAATAATTTATATACTTTGAAGTCTATATAGTTTTTTTCAACATTATTTCGTAAGTTTCGCTTGAAACTCTTTTCTTACAGATTTTCTACTTTGTAGAGTTTTTTTCTCTCTTTAGAAGATGGGATATCTAGCATTTTTCTATATTTTGTAATTGTTCTTCTTACCATTTTAAGACTAAATTTTGTTTCTATAAATTCTAAAATAGCTTCATCTGTTAATGGAATTTCTTTGTCTTCATAATCAACTAAACTCTTTATATAGCTTTTTATTTGAGAAGATGATAAATCTTTATCAACTGCATTTGAAAAAAAGAATTTTAAAGGATATATCCCTAAATTACACTCTATATATTTATTCGCAACCGCTCGACTTATTGTTGATTCTGCAAATCCTAATTCAGCTGCTATTTCTTGCATAGAAAAAGGTCTTAATTCTCCTCCTACAAAAAAAGATATTTGTTTTTCAACAATTATTAATACAATTTTGTAAAGTGTTGATTTTCGTAAATTTAATAAGTTTACTAAATCTTTTGCTTCTTTTAATTTCTCTTTTATATTTTCATTTTTTGTATTAAATGGATTTTTTACTTTTATATCAGGGTAATAAGCATTATTTATTTTTATATCTATATCTTCATTTATTTCTATAAAAAAATCAGGAATAACTTGTACATTGTCATTTATATAATCAATTGCTGGAGGATTATTGAAATATTTTATAATATCTTTTGCATCATTAAATCTATGATGTCCTGCATATTTATCAATGTGCGCTATATCTTTGATGATTTTTTTTGTAAAATTATAAAGTTCATCATCTATTGTTTTGTCAAAAAAATCAAGTTGAAATAAAAATGACTCTTCTAAATTTTTTGCACCTACGCCACTTGGTTCTAATCTTGAAAATCTTTGCCTTATTGATTCCACATACTCTTTAAATACATTACACGTATCTGCAATTTTTTCAATGTCTCCATCAAAATATCCATTTTCATCAATATCACACAATATCTCAAGTGCGACTTTTCTTGAATTTGGTGTTGGAAATAGTGTTTCATCATCAATTTGATCACTTAATTTATCATTTAATGATTTTGAATAAAAAGCTAATGATTCTATAAATTCTCCACTTATACCATTTGAAGTAAAGTTACTATAAAAATCTTTTGGTTTTGTTACTTCTAAAAAAGGATTTTCATAAGATAAATTCGTTAAATACGATTCTAAATCTTGTATTGATGTTTGTAGCATTGGAAGCCACAATTTTAGTGATAAATTTAGATTTTGCTTTTGAGCAGTTGATATTGAAAGTGATTGTGCCATAATTTTATTTTGCCCAAATTCTTAACGAATTTGGACTTTCCTTTAGTATATTTTTTAATACTTAATTCTAATTACACCGTTTGGTTTAACTATTTTCATTTGACAAGATAATCTTGCTTTTTCAATATTCATTCCAACTCCAGTTTCTGCAATTACTTTTTTCTCTTTATCATTAATATCAGAGATAAATTCCATACCTTGTTCAATTGAAACTAAACATGTCCCACATTGACCATCTCTACAACCAAATGGTAATGCAGATCCAGATGCTTCAACAACGTCTTGAATTGTGCTTCCTGGTTTTACATTAATTGCTAAAAAGTCATTTACGATTTCTACTCTAGTTGTCATTGTTCTTCCTTATTTTAATTTAAATGGTTTAACTAAGATATCACCTTTGATTAACATCATTGGTGCAATTCTTATTTTTGGACTGATTGTAAATTGTTGACATTGTTCAGCTTCTTTAGCGCTAATAGCCCCAAGTTTTACTAAAACATCTAACTCTTCATCTTCCATATAACTTGTTGGTTCTTCATTACTTAAGTTTTCAACAGAAATTAAACACTTAGAATAATCACCATTTTCTGAAAATGGAATTGGTACATTCTTTTCTTTAGCCAATCGAACAATAGGTTCACCTATTTTTGCATCATATACCCCATCAGTTTGCGCGTCAAAATGCATAAAAATCACTTTTGCCATATTTTCCTCCTACTTTTTTATAGACTTGTATCAAACACGTTACCAAGCCAAGTGAAAAGGTTCTTTAAACCCTTTCATTTGACTTGAGTAACAAATACTATTTTGAATAATATTTTTCCCTGTGTTTTCTCATAAACTCTAACTCTTCTTTTACTTCATCTCTATAATCTTCCATTGCTAATAGTTCGTGTTCCCGGCAACCAACTATTTCAATAAGAGCATTTAAATCCAAAAAATGAACCTCATAAACTCTAATTACTTGTAAAAATTCCCCAATAGACTTGATGTATCCAATGGCACCTTTTTGAACCATAATAGTTCCAACTGGTGCGTGTGGATATGTTCCGTCATTTTTTATATCTTCAAGAAGTTGTACTTTTTGACCTATACCAAATTTTGGTTCGTCTTCATCACGTCCTGATCTTGATGCTGTTACACTATCGTGTAAAATAGTATTTGCATCAACTATGTCTTTATGATTAACACCCACAGCTTCCTCCTTGAGTAGTTCCAGTAGTTGCCGTTCCACAAGATGAACAACCATCTAGTTTTCCAGTTTCATACATATTCCAAACATCAGCAGCACTTGGAGAGTGACCATTTTTATAATCACCATAAACTCTAAGTAGTGAGAATTTAAGAAACTCTAAAAGTTTATTTTCATCAGTAATAGAATCAAGTCCCTTTTTAATCAAAGTTCCATACTCTTTCATCATATGGAATCTTTTAATATTTATTAGTTTTTGGTCAAACTCTAAACCAAAAAAATCAAAGAAATCCTCTGTATCTCTTAATTTATAAAAATCTTCTACAGTTTTCATTTTTTATCCTTTATTACAAGTCTAATTCATCTTTTAAAGTTTCAATCCAGTTTTTGATTCTCTCTTTAGTTTTACCTTTTTCATTGTGATTATCTATTGCTAAACCACAAAGTTTATCATCCATTTGAGCCAAAGAGAATTCAAATTTATATCCCTCAACAGGAACAAATCCAACAACAGTAGCACCTGCTTTTGTAAATGTTTTGTGAAGTTTTCCCAATGCTGAGCAGAAATGCTCACCATGTTTTACACAGTCCCCTGCTCCAAAAAATGCAACAGTTTTCCCAGAGAAATCAACATTATCTGATTCAATTTCTAAAATTGGATCAACCCAAGAATGGTGAACATCACCTTGTCCCCAAGTTGAACTTCCTAAAAATAAAATGTCATACTCTAGAAGTTGATCAACATTATCAAAATCTTCTTCCATATTTATGATTTCATCAACATCAAACTCTTTTGCTAATGCCTTTGCAATAGCCATTGATGTACCACCAGCTGTTCCACAAAATATTCCAATATCAGCCATTTTAATTCCTTACACGTTTTTATATTTATTATAAGTTTCTTGGGCATTTAGAAGAAGTTTTTCCCCCTCTTCTTCTAATTTTGAATACTCTCTAAATGAGTATCTATGAGCATCTTTGAAGAATTTTTCGCAAAGTACAATTTTCCCTGCAAATACAACAACTCTTCCAAATCCTTCGTGACTCATTTCCATTACAACAGAAGCCATAACTCCTGTAATTTTTTCAAATGCAAGTGCAACAGCTTGAAAAATAAGTCTAATATCTTTGATTTGCATCTCATCAATATCAGCAATAATAGGAATATTTTTTAAATCCTCTTTAGTTCTGATATATTTTTCTTGAAGTAAATCAGCATCACTTTTGCCAGTCCACGTTCCAAATTGATCAAGTGCTCTTACTTGGCCAATTAGGGTTTTTATAAATAGTTCTTTAGCTTCCATTATGCAGCCTTTTTTTCAATGATTTTTTTAATAAATGGAGGTGGATTTGTATTTAACATATCAGTTAGTTTTTTGATTTCTTCTTCTATTGAAACTGTTTCTTTATATTTAATAGGGAAAATTCCATTGTTTATAATCTTAGCAGCTGCAATTGCTCCTATATTTGTAAAATAAACAATATCAATACCTTTTAATAATTCAACAGTTTTATCTGTATCTTTATCTTCTATTTTTATAATTTCACAAACTGTTTTAGACTCTTTTCCTATTTCATAAACAGCAAATTGTTTAGCACTTCCAAAATGTGAATCAATATTTTCTAAGTCGCTAGTTGCAAAAGCAACTTTTAGACTTCCAGTTTTTACATCATTTGAGTTTATTTTTATACTTTTCATATTTCATCCTAAAAGTTTATATATATTTCATTCATATGCAATTAGTGTTCCACAAAAAAAATATAAGTTATTTTCCTATGGCAAAAAGGTAGAAAATATTATTAGAAGTTTTGAAAAAATCTTTACATTCATCATCAAAATATGCCCCAATACCCGTACTTGATAGATTTATTGATGTAGTTCTTAAATATAAAATTTGTGAAATAAATCCACATAAAATATATAAATAAAAATAGTTTTTTATATCAGAAGATGTAAAAAAAATAGTAAAGGCACTCTGTCCAGAGATTTTTTGATTTAGGCCTAGTTTTGTGGCTATCTCTTTAAAATCACCCTCTTTTTGTAGGCTTACATTTTTGTAAATACCTTTTTTTAGATTGTTTATATTATTGTTTATGAAATATATTTCTATATTTAGATTTTGCGCAAACTCGAATATATCTTTTGTAATAAATTCAAGTTTCTCTTTGCTAATGGCTTCATTTTTAAAGGCTCTTACTGATCTTCTTTTATTTATAGCTATTTGAAGATTTTCTTTATTTATGTTTTCTAATAGATTAATATTAGAAAGTATTGGGAACTCATCTTTAGAAGAACTTTTATAAAAATCTTCAACAAATTCATCTTTTAATTGATAATCACAAGCACATACATTTACAATAGGAGCTCTTAATTTTTTTGGTTCAATTTGTTTATATGTATCACTTGTTATTGCTACATAGAAGTTTTCAAAATTATCAAATGAAAAATCTTCATTTAAACTACTTTTATCAAAATTAAAATCTATATTAAAATCTATATTTTCAAGTTTTAATGCAGAATAAATTGAACCAACATAGTGTCCTGTATCCAAAAGTAAATATCTAATTGCTCTTTTTTCATATTTCCAAGAGCTTCTAAAATAGGCATTACTGATTAAAAATATGAATTTCTTTTGATTTTTATCTTTGAAATAATGTTCAACTCCATCATTACTTAATTCGTGAATTAAAGTGATTTTATCTTCAAGGGGAATATAGTGATAAATTCCAGAAACTAAAGCTTTTACACCTCTTATTTGAATATATAATTCACAAGGGTATAAACCTCCCGCGCTTGGATTAGCTCTTAGATGAATAGTTTGTTTTCCATAGGTTTTAGTATCTGTTATTTTTCCTATATTTTTAATAAATTTTAACTCTTCATAATCATCTAAATTAAAAGATAAAAAGAATTGAGGATATTTTTTAAAAGCTCGCGGTTGAGTTCTGTAATCAATAAAATTTGCTTGATTAAAATATTTTTTAAAATTTATATCTGTATTATCATGAAACTTTTGCATTTTTTAGAAGTTTCACGATTTTTGGTGTTACTGATAAATCTATAGCTCTAAATCCATCTAAACTTTCAAAATCAGGATTTGCACCATTTTCTAAAAGTAGTTTTACAAAATCTTCTTTTCCAGCACTTGCACAATACATTAAAGAAGTTACATTATTTACATTTTGCGAATCTATATCAATTCCAGCTTTTATTAAAGCTTTAAAACACTCATAAGAGTTGGCAAAACAAGAGTTCCATAAAGCAGAGTTTCCATCTACATTTTTGATATTTAAATCAACTCCCAAAGATAATAATTCATTTACAATAGAAATATTTCCTTCTCTGCAAGATTTCATAAGTGCAGAATTTCCGTGTTTCCCTACAGAGTCTAAATTATCAAGTGAATACTCATTTTGTATTAACCACTCTTTTAATAAAGATGTCATACTAAACACCCATCCAATTTTCGTGAGTATGACCTTTTGGTTTGAAATTTACAACTTCATTTAAAGTAGTAGAAAATCCATCTATTTTAAAATCATCTTCTAAATCAAGTGGAATCTCTTTATATTTTATTACACCCTCTTTATCTATTACAAAAATAGAGTTTGCAATGATTTCATCATTTATATTTACACCAAATTTAAGTGAAAAATCTTTAAAATCTGTTGATATAAAGGCTTTATCTAATGAAAATTTTTCAACAATTGAATCAATCTCTTCTTTAGAACTTGTTGTGATTATATAAGTAAAAACTTTTTTCTTTGTTGTATTTATTATTTCATTTATTTCACTTGAGTATTTATTTATATCATTTAAAGTAATCATTACTTGAACAGATGGTGCCATTAATCCAATTACTTTAATCTCATCATTTAGCATTTTAACTCTTACAGCAGGTGCCTCGTCTTCAATATTTCTATCTTTTTTACCTAAAGTATATGTTTCCTTTTTGTATCTTACTTGCATATTATAAAATTTCCTTATATATTATTTGACAATCTTTATTTATCATTATTAGTGATTTTGTTAAATTATTTTCTTCATCTCTTAAGTTAAATATTTTTGAAAATGATTTATGGTCATTTGATATTAATGACTCATTTAATTCATACTTTTTTAAAACTTCTCCAATATTCTCTTCGGAACTTGAAGTTATAATAAAACACTCTATTTCCCCTTTTGAGTAATTAATACTATTTCTTAATTTATCATTAAATTCTAAAATATCAGGAAGAGTGATAATCACTTGCGCTTTTAGTTTTGGTAAACCAATTAATTTTGTTGATTCATTTAGCATTCTAATAGTTGCAAATGGAACCATTTGAAGTGATGCATTAATGCTCATGGCTAACTCCTAAGTTATGATGATTTATCAAATTTGCCAATTCAAATAATAAATATGAACTACCTTCATATAAAAAATCATTTTTAAGTTGGTTTCCTAAGCTTTCAAAATCAGGAAAACCTCTTAGTAATAAGGCTTTTTTATGATTAATAGCAATTCTCTCAGCGTGAAAATTTGATATTATTACATCACTATCATGCAAGAATGATTCCACATCTTCAAAATCACCAATTAAAAGGTTATCGCAAGGAAGAGCGTC
>JAHIWE010000182.1 GCA_018816105.1 bacterium
AGGTACGGAGTCGAGTTTTCTCAAAGAGAGTGCAAGCACAGCAAATTTTAGAATTTCTATAAATTTTTTAGCTATTTTGGAACTAGTGAACGCTTTTGCCTGTAAGCAGGATTGACATCTTTTGTTTCTTTTCTTTATTAAAAAGAAAAGAAAAAAGCATCACTAGATAAAAGAGTATAAAGTCCTCCCAAGCTTATCAAAATATCATATTTCAATCCCAACAAACCCTACACAAAAAAACATTATAATCTCACCTAATTAAAACAAATATACACAACTATTCAAGGCAAAAAATAATGAATATAAATAGAAGAAAATTTATACATCTTGCAGGACTTTCAACTCTACTAGCTACTCTTCCATCACTAGCAACTCAAACACAAGATACAAGAGCAGCTGCATTTTTCATAGGTCATGGAACTCCTATGAATGCATTTACTTCAAATGAATTTACAAAAGAGTGGGAAAATTTATCTAAAGTTATTAAAAAACCAAAAGCTATTTTAGTTGTTTCTGCCCATTGGGAAACTATGTTTCCAGCTGTTTCTACAAGTGTAAAACCTCCTATGATATATGATTTTTATGGATTTCCTGATTTTATGTATGAAGCAAAATATGATGCAATTGGAGCACCTAATATTGCTACTAATATAGTTAAAACATTTAAAGAAGAGATATTTGCTGACCCAAATCAAGGGCTTGACCATGGGGCTTGGAGTGTATTATTAAAACTATTTCCCAAAGCTGATGTTCCAGTATTTCAATTTAGTTTAGCTCAATCTATGTCACCAATGGAACATCTTCAATTAGCTTATGAAATGAACGAATTAAGAAATCAAGGTGTTATGATAATAGGTTCTGGAAATATTGTACATAACATCCCAAGTGCTATGAATGACAGAAAAGAAGGAACAAGAGAAATAGTTCATGAATGGGCTACAAATTTTGATAATTTTGTTACATCAAAAATAGATAATGGAGATTTTAAAGCACTTGCAAATTATCATAAAATGGGAAGAGATGCAAAAATGGCTGTTCCAACACCGGAACACTTTTTACCACTTTTATATGTTTTAGGAAGTACAAAAATAAGTGAAAAACCGCAATATTACGCAAAAGGTTTTCAAGAGGGTTCTTTTTCTATGAGATCTGTATTATTTTCATAGAAAAACAAATCTAATTTTTTTAATTTAAATTGATTTTAATCAATATTTTCAAGTAGATTATTGATTATAATTATCAAAAATAAGTTATTAGGAATATATACAATGGAACATACACTAGCTCTAATAATACATTTAATGTGTGCAATTATTTTCTTAGGTTTTGTATTTGCAGATATTATGGTACTTCCTGTTATAAAAAAAGTAGTAGATGAAGAAACATATCAAAATATAATGAATGCAATATCAAGTAGAGCTAGAATGATATTTCCGCTTTCTGTTTTAATACTTGTATTATCAGGTGGATTTATGTTTTCAAAATATATAAATTCTGAATTAGGAGTATTTAATTCATCATTACAAATATTTTTATTAATAAAAGTTATCCTTGCCTTAGTTATAGTAGCAGGTATAATTTATTCATTATCAAGAAAAATTCTAAAAAAACAAGCACATCCGATTATGAAACATTTTCATAAAATTGTATTACTTTTGGGTATTTGTATAGTTATTCTTGCAAAACTTATGTTTGTTGCTTAAAATCAACTAGATTAAATGTTCTGGTTCATGAAATAAATAACCTTGAGAAAAATCAATTCCCAATGACTCCACAACATCTTGAACCTCTTGACAATGCACAAACTCAGCAACTGTTTTAATACCTAAAACTTTTGCAAAGTTTACAATAGTTAAAACTGTTAGTTTAATATTTTCATTTATATGAATATTTTTTATTAAAGAACCATCTATTTTTAAGTAATCTACATTTAGTTTTATAATATATTCAAAATTTGAATATCCAGTTCCAAAGTCATCAATAGCTACTTTACAACCAATAGCTTTTGCTTTTTTAATAAAAGCCCCTACTTCTTCAAATTTTTCAATTCCTTCTGATTCTACTATTTCTAAAACTACTTTTTGTGCACAGTTTGTTTCTTTTAATTTATTAAATAAAAAATTAATTGTATTCTCATTTTTAATATCTTCAATCATTAAATTAAGTGAAAAGGATACATCTTTATCTTTAAAATATTCACATGATTTTTCAATCATTTTATTTGTCATCAAAGGATAAAGTCTAGCTCTTTTTGCATGCTCTAAAAAAATAAAAGGTGAAACAATTTTTCTATTGGGAAGTCTCATTCTCATTAATGTTTCATATTTTGTCTCTTTAGTTTTATTATCAATAATTTTTTGTGCATACATTAAAATATTATCGTCTTTTAATGCTTGTTTAATATCCTTTGTTAATTCTATATTTTTTTCTAAATCTTGATAAATTGGTAAATTTTCATCAAAAATTCCAATATCAATATTTACTTTTTTTGCCCAATATAATGCAATTTCTGCATGTGGTAAAAGCTTTGAAGTATTATCAGCGATACCAATAGTTAAAGATATATCAAAACTATTATCTTCTATTAATATAACTTCTCTATCACATAAGGAAATTAAACTATTACATGTTTTATACAATTCATCTAGTTTAAAATCTCCAAAAGACATAAAAGCAAAAATATCACCTGATATTCTATAAATATTTAAATTTCTACTTTTAAATGTCAACAAGTATTTTGTAAACTCTTTTAAAATTTGATCTCCAATTTCTAGTCCATAGGAGTTATTTATATCTTTAAATCTATCTATATTTATAATTGCAAGTTTAGGTGTAATAGAATTTTT
Organism: bacterium; assembly: GCA_018816105.1. Lineage (GTDB taxonomy): Bacteria > Campylobacterota > Campylobacteria > Campylobacterales > Arcobacteraceae > Aliarcobacter. The sequence continues at coordinate 2,847 of JAHIWE010000182.1, forward strand.
CAAATCATTTAAAAGTTTTTGTCTATTTGGCAATAAAGTTAATTCATCAGTGAATTGTTCATAAATTAATTTATCTCTTTCAAATAATGATGTAATATCATTTCTAATAGCAATAAATTCTATTATATTACTGTTTTTATCCAATATAGGAATAATAGTAGAGTTGACATAATATGTTTGACCTTTTTTATTCCTATTTTTCATTATATTTTTGAATACTTTTTTTTCATTAATTGTATTCCATAATCTTTCAAAAACTTCATCTTTTGTATCAGGATTCTTTATAATGTTATGACTATGTCCAATTAATTCTTCTTTTGCATATCCAGATACTTCACAAAATTTATCATTTACATATGTAATTATCCCATTTAAATCTGTTTTTGAAACAATTGAACTTTCATCTAAAGCTTTTTTATATTCTTCTAGCAAAACTAATGATTCAAGTAAGTTTTCACTATCTTTAGCATTTGATAATAAAGTTTCATTAATTTTATTTATATAATTTTCTTTTTGCTCAAGTAATAATATTTGTACTTTATTTTCTTTTTTAATATCTTTTGATGGCTCAATATTTCTCAAAATACTTTGTAACATTTTTCTATTATCTGAAAATATTGTTTTCAATTCAACTTTGATTAAAAATTCTTTATTATCAAAAGTTTTTATTAACCATTCAAAAGTAAGTTGCCCATTTTTACGACAGAGTTCCATCATTTTATTAGCTTTTGTAATTGATAATTCACCATCAGATTGATATTTTGGAGATAAATCAGAAGGATGTAAGGAAAGAAGTTCTTCTTTTGAGCTCATATTTAGAAGAGTCAAGGCAGATAAATTTGCATCAACAAACAACTGATTTTCTATTAAAAGTATTGGTTCTGAAATGCTATTAAAAATTTTTTCATAATAGTGCATATTTCTTCCCATTTTAATCCTAGCTAATTACTCTTAATTGAATAATAATAATTTTTCAGCATTCTACATTAATACATAAGTTATGTCAAACTTATATAAGTTTTTTTAAAAGCTAGAGAGAAACTCTAGTTTTTAAAAGCGATTGCATCAACTTCAACAAAAACATTCTTTGGTAAAGTTTTAACTGCAATTGTAGCACGTGCAGGTGCAGTTTCTGCAGGGAAATATTGTGAGTATACTTCGTTAAAAGCTACAAAGTTATCCATATCTGATAAATAACAAGTAGTTTTTAAAACATTTTCAAAAGATGAATTCGATTCTTCTAAAACAGCTTTTAGATTCTCCATAACTTGCACAGTTTGCTCTTTTACTCCACCTTCAATAATTTCCATAGTTTGGGGCACTAATGGAATTTGACCTGATAAGAAAACAAGCTTATCAAATGCTGTTGCTTGATTGTATGGTCCGATTGCTGAGGGTGCTTTATTAGTTGAAATAATTTGTTTCATTTGTTTCCTTTTAAAAGATTCCTCTTTTAAAAGGAATCTCAATATTTAATCACTACTTTTATAGCAGAATTTATAAAAAATTCTTAAAAGTAGCCTGTTGTTAAACTCTCTGAGAGAAAACCTAAAGGCTTTGAGAACAAAGCTTAATTATATTTTTCGTATTATACAAACTTCTTACTTTCTATTGGGAAAAACAGTTCAAAATCTTTTTTGATATGGCAAAGAACTTCTTGATTTGCTTTTATAAAACCTTTATATTCAAGAGATGCGAAAACAACTGCTTTTGAATAAGCTAAAACTTCATCATCTTCTAAATATTTATTTACATCTATCCATTTAGCATCTATTATTTCATGAGTATCTTGGATATTTATTTCAAAAGTTTTAGGACTTGCAATACATAATACATAAAGATTAGATTTATGAAATTGATGAGGATAAAAGTGTCCTAAAGAGATGATTGATTCAAACTCTACAATAACTCCTGTTTCTTCTAAAACTTCTCGCTCAAGGGCTGATGAAATCATTTCACCATTATCTATGTGACCACCTGGAAGTTTATATCCTAAATTTGAAACTTTTTCTTTTATAACAAGTATTTCATTTTTATCATTTATAACAACAGCTCCAACTCCTAAAGTATGATTTGCAGCTGTTGGAATAATAGCATTTTCAATGGTTCTTTTTACAAGTAAAATATAATCCTCATCACAAGAGTGAAAAAAGAATCCTCTTTTTGTTGCTATTGGTATAAAGTCTGATTTTTTTATATCTATATAAATCCAAATTAGATTTCGTCTATTTTTAACTGTTTGTATTAAAAAATCAAGATTTAACTCAAACTCTTCTTTTGTTTTTGGTAAAAATTGAGAATCAATTGTTATTCCATTATATGGATCTAAAATCGTATTGAAACATCCAATTATTTCTACACTTGTATTATTCATGAAATTTCCTTGTGTTTATTATACTAATAAACAATTAAATCAATTAAAGAATATGCAATAAAAAGCATTAAAATACCAATAGAAATATCAAGTATTTTCCAAGTAACTGGTTTTTTAAATAATGGAATTAAAAATCTAGCTCCAAAACCTAAAGAAAAAAACCAAATAGTAGAAGCACTAACAGCTCCTAATAAGAAGTAAATTTTTAAATCATTTTCAATATTTGCACCAATTCCGCCAATTAGTAAAATAGTATCCAAATAAGTATGAGGATTTAAAAAAGTGAAAACTAATATTAAAGATACTACTTGTTTTAATGGATTTGTTTTTACATTTCCATCCACTTGCAAACTTGCATTTTTGAAAGCCGATCTAAATGATAAAATTGCATAAAAACATAAAAAAACAATTCCAAAAATAGCAATACCATTAATTAAAAGTTGATTCCCTTGAATAAAATATCCAAGTCCAAAAACTCCGGCACTAATTAATATAAAATCAAAAGTGATACACATCAAAACAGCCATTAAAACATACTGCTTTAATAAACCTAGTTTTAAAATATAAGCATTTTGAGCGCCAATTGCCATAATCAAAGAGATAGTTACAACAAAACCTTTTAAATATATATCAAGCACTTAAATATACCTTACTTAAATTTACAATTCCTCCAACAATAAATTGAACAGCAATAGCTCCCACAATTAATCCCATAAGTTTTGTAATAATATTTTGTCCTGTTAATCCTAAATATTTTTTAATATAAATAGAGTTTCTCAAGATTAGGTAAAAAACAAGAGCATTTAAACAAAATGCCATTGATATAGAAAATAGATCCAATGCCGTTTGTGCTTGATGTTTAAAAATAACGATAGTTGTAAATAGTCCTGTTCCAAAAGCGATTGGAATTCCAAGAGGAATTACAGATAATTCTTCATTGTTTTTTTCATCAAGGGAATCATCTGCTTTTGTTGTAGGACCATTTACCATTGAAATTGCCATTAAAATAAGTATTATTCCACCCATTACTTTTAATGAGTTTTCATCTATTCCAAAAAGTTTTAAAATCATATCACCTGAAATTAAAACCACAAAAAATGCAATTATAATCGTAAGTGTAGATTTATAGGCAACTTTATTTATTTGAGTTTTAGTAATATTTGGACTTAGTATTGATAAGGCAATTGCACTTATACCAATTGGGTCTAAAATAGCAAAAAAAGTGATTGATTGCTGTAAAAAAGTAGATAAGTTATCCACTAACTCATTCCACCTTTTGCAGTCATTCTTTTTTCTAATCTATGACCAATAAAACTTAAAACTGATGTAATTGATAAATAAACCAATGCAATTACAATCCATGTTTCAAATGGTGAAAACGTATTTGCAACTATCTCTTTACCAACTTTTGTTAAATCAGTAATTGAAATTACAGAAACCAATGATGAATCTTTTACAAGTGCAATCATTTCACCAACAAGAGTTGGTAGTGCTCTTTTAAAAGCTTGAGGTAAAATAATATATCTCATAGCTTGAAATTTAGAAATTCCAAGTGAATTTGCAGCTTCTAGTTGGCCTTTATCAATTGATTGAATTGCACCCCTTAAAATCTCAGCCATATATGCACCAAAGAATATACCAAGCGCTAAAACCCCCGCTACAAATCTATCCAATTCAAATATATTTGCAACTATAAAATAGAATAAAAATATTTGTACAAGTAAAGGTGTTCCCCTTACAATGGTGATATAAACAGTAGCAATATCTTTTAAGAATTGGTAAGAAGATAGCTTCATAAAAGCCACAATTGTCCCAAGTACAAAAGTTAAGATTGCTGCAAAAAATGAGATTTTTAAAGTTACCCAAAGTCCATTTAAAACAGGTCCTGCTTTTTGCTGTGATTTTTTAGCAATATAATCACCCTCATAAATATCTTCCCCTAATTCATAAGAGAATTTATATGAACTATCTAAGTTAAGCTTTACTCTCTCCTCACTATTTTCTAGATAGTAGACACTATCTTCAAGTATTAATTTACCATTTGCAGGTGATTCAACTGTTTTAGTTTCTGTATATACAAAATAATCAGGAATTGAATTCCACTTCCATACATAATTCATATTCGATGCTGCGATATAAAAGAAATATCCTACAGCTATATAAAAACATAGAGCAACTAAATGCCCTACATTTTTATTTTGTGCTAGTGATTGATGCTTTTTAGCCATTTATTATTGAACTCTTTGTAACCAGCTAGTATCAACTAACCATTTTTGATATAACTCATCACTAAATCCAACAACTTTATCTTCTTGAGATTGTCTTAAGAAATTATTTAACCAATTTAAGAAATCTGGATCACCTTTTCTAATAGCCCACCCTAATGGCTCATAAGTTAGTGGTGCATCTAAATGAACTAATTTATCTTTACCTTTATCACTCATAAATAATACATTATAAGGTTGGTCATAAACCATTGCAGCAGCTTTCCCATTTAAAACCTCAGCAGCAGCATCAGCTTCTGTTTCGAATGTTACGATTTTTGCTTTTTTAAAGAATTTTTTAGTTGCAATTTCACCTGTAACTCCAAGTTTAGTAACAATTGTATTTTCAGGAATATCTAAATCTTTCGCAGTTTTAACAGTACTTTCTAAATCTTTTCTCATCATTACAGTTTGACCAACAACAATATAAGGATCTGAGAAGTTAACTTTTAGATTTCTTTGTTGAGTAATAGTCATACCTGACATGATAATGTCAAATTTATCAGTAATAAGTCCAGCAATGATTCCATCCCAAGAAGTAGGAACTAAAGTTAATTTAACACCCATTTCTTTAGCCATTTTTCTAGCCATATCAACATCATAACCTATGATATTACCTTTTTTATCTTTCATTTCAAAAGGCATGTAACCTGGCTCCATACCTACTCTTAATTCACCACTTTGAACAATTTTATTCAATGTAGAATTCTTCCACAAATCTATATCCGCTGCAAACATATTTAATGTTGCAAACGCTAAAATAGCCATAACTAATTTTTTCATCTTTTTTCTCCTTGTTTTAAATTAAATTCTGAAATTAATGTGTCAAAATTTCATTTAGAAATTTTCTTGCTCTATCACTTTTTGGATTATTAAAAAACTCTTCTGGAGTGTTTTCTTCAATAATTACACCATGATCCATAAACACAATTCTATGCCCAACTTCTTTTGCAAATCCCATTTCATGAGTTACACAAACTATAGTAAAGTTTTCATGTGCTAAATCTTTCATAACTGAAAGTACATCACCAATAGTCTCAGGGTCAAGTGCTGATGTTGGCTCATCAAAAAGTATAATTTTTGGTTTCATTGCTAAGCTTCTTGCAATTGCAACTCTTTGTTTTTGACCACCACTTAAATCCCCTGGATAAGAGTTTGCTTTATCTGCTAGTTTTACTTTTTCAAGTAAAGACATTGCTATTTGCTTAACTTCTTTTTTATTCATATTTTTTACTAGTGTAGGTGCAATTGTAATATTCTCTAAAATAGTTAAATGAGGGAAAAGGTTAAAATGCTGAAATACCATACCAACTTCGCTTCTAATTGCTTGAAGATTTTTTTTACTAGCATGAAT
>JAHIWE010000183.1 GCA_018816105.1 bacterium
AATCAAATTATTTAAAATGATATTATTTGTTAAATAGTTTATTTTGGAAAAATTAATGGAAATTAAATACTATTTTAAGTAAATTAAACTATAATTCCTCTCTTTATTTAAAAGCCAGTATGATGGAATGGTAGACTTGGAAGATTCAAAATCTTTTGCCGCGAGGCGTGCCGGTTCGAGTCCGGCTACTGGTACCACTTTTTAAAATTTAAATTTCTAATCGATATTAATTTTCAGTTTTATCTATTTTCAAAAGAGGGATTATTACCCTTATACGTTCTTTACTTTTGATTTCTTCTGGCTTATTTTTTAAATCAATATACATTTCATTTTTTGCTTTTATTGTAATTATATCTTCAGGTAGTATTTTTACAAAAGGGTTTTGTTGCTTAACATAAGAAGAAGATGTTTTTATAATATATCTAGCTTGCTTTTTATCATCATATACACCTAAGTATGTAACATATTTATTATCTTCAGTTTTTACAATAAAAACATCTGCTGTGCTGTTTGTTAGAATTCTTTTTTTACAAATCTGAGCATATTCTAAAGTAGAAGTAGTACAAACTGAAATACTATATTTTTCTACTGATGCATAAATAATTGAAGTACTAAATACTAATAAACTCAAACATCTATTAAGCATAAAATTATTCCCATTTTTCTTTAAAATAATTTTATAATTTCATTTAAAGAATTTTCTAATTCCGTAGGAGTTAAACCTTTTTCTAAAGCCCCTTCTTTTACAAAACCTTCATTTATTTTTATTATTGTTCCATCAATGTTTAATTTATAAATAAAGTATTGATTTTGTTTATTATTGTTTATAAATAGACTTTTAACAAAAGAACCATTGCTATCATTTATTAAAGGTATTTTTGAGTCTTTATACATTTTTTCCAATTCACCATTTACAGCTAGTTGTTTAATAAGCCAAGGTGTATTTGAAATATTTGCAACTAGAACAATATTTTTTTCTGTTTTTTTATATAAATCTTTAAATACAGCCAAGGTATCATGATTTAAAACTACAATATATTTCTCAACACCTTTTGGAAATAACGTTTCAAATTTAGTGTATGGACTATTTCCAACTAATTCAAAATATCTTGGTATTGAATTTATTGATAATTCACTATTTACTTCGTTTTTATTTATGCTTTTTTCTGCATTTTTTGGCGCTGTTAAATAAGTCAAAAGACCAAATCCTATTATTCCTAAAAATACTATTTTTAATACGTTCTTCATTTTTTTCCTATTACTTTATTTTTTTGTCTTTTTGCCCATCTTTTAAATAATCTGTGTGTTGTTAAATTATCTTCTATTTCTTTATTATTAATTATATACTCTACTAATTCATTTGCCAAATAAGGTGATAAAACGAAACCTCTTCCCCCGACTCCATTTATTACATATAAATTATTTATTGTTTCTAACATAGAGTTTTTTATATGAGTTCCATTTAATAAATGGGGATATTTTTCAATACTTTTTTTTGAATCAACTAACTTTCCTAGCATTGGGAAATAATCATTACTAGAAGCCCTTGCTCCTATTTTTACATCAATTACTTCTATATTTTCAAGCTTCATAATATCATTTGCTAAGGCTATTAATTTTGCTGAATCATTATTTATTATAGAGTCGTTATAACATCTACTACAAGCATTTATATTTGCAGTTTCTATACAATAATTACATATATTTTTATCACAATTAAACTTATGATGAGTTGCTCCAATTGATACTTTAAAAAGGTTTGTATTTTCTATTTTAGAAGCTTTTGAAACAGAACACTCTTTATGATAATTGATATTTGTTTGAGTTGTGGTACTAACATCTATTTTTTGACCCCAAACTCCACGTATATCAAAATACTCTTCTTTTATATGTTTAACATCAGCACCTGTTGTTAAAATAATATTTTTTGCATAAATTTCATCATTTATTATCCAAATAGAGTTCTCTTTTTGTTCTAATTTTCCCACATTATAAGAAAGCTTTTTTTCTATATTTTTTGTTAGTTTTTCACAAATCAAAGAAGGAGTTACTTGAGAGCCTATTTCAAAAAAATATCCATCATTCATTGAAGTATATTCAAAATCCATATATGGTTTATAAGACTCAAATTTATCTGCATCTTCTTCATTTTTAGGAATTCTACATACTCCACAATTATTAATTAATTCTTCTCCTAGATTTTTATAAAAATTTGTAGAAAAAATCAGAGATTTTGTAATCAAATCTTTAAAATCATTTGGCTTACCCAAAAGTGGAGACAAAAATGCTCCAGCTGCACCACTTGCTCCAAAGGCAACTTGGCTATTTCTATCTATCAACAGTATTGATTTTGAATATTTTCCTAAAAAATAAGCCAAAGAACACCCTGCAATTCCAGCTCCTATAATTACATAATCAAACTCTTTATTCATTTATCTTCATCCAATAACTGTAAATTAGGTCTAAAATAACCTCTTCCACCTCGAAGACTGATACATTTATGTTTTGGAAATTTCTTTTTATAATATGACAGTCTTTCACTTGTCGTTTTTCCAGTGTCACAATAAAATACAAATACCGTATTAGCAGGAAATAATTCCATTTCATAAGGATTATAAACAAGAGTTTGGATATTTGGTATCGGTTTTAAAATAGTGTCTATTAAAATAACTTCTATACCTTTTTTTTCTAACTCTTTTTTATTTTGTAAAAATTCTTTTTGTGTCCATTCATCTTTTGAGAACATAATTATTATTTTCCTTTTTCTTGAACTTGAATATTAGTATATTCCCTATTAAAAAAAAGCATTTATTATTAATTTTTAGATAAAATACCGTCCAAACTAGGTATATAAAGGGAAATTAATGAAAATTTTAGTTACAGATGATTCTAAAATGGCTAGAAAAATGGTTATTAAAACATTAAATGAAGATATTAAAGAAAATTTAGAAATATTTGAAGCTCAAAATGGACAAGAAGCTCTTGATTTATATAAAGAAATATCTCCCACAATTGTTTTTCTTGATTTAACCATGCCTATAATGGATGGATTTACTGCCCTAGAAAAAATAAAAGAGTTTGATAAAAATGCAAGAGTTGTAATTATTTCAGCAGATATACAAAAACTTTCAATGGATAGAGTCTTAAAATTAGGTGCTTTTGATTTTGTTAAAAAACCTATTGATTCAACAAAAATGAAACAAATTTTTGAAAAAATCAAATAATTGGGTAAAAATGAAATCAGAAATAAATTTAACAGAAGATGAAAGAGATTGTTTACAAGAGTTAATGAATGTAGCTTATGGAAGTGCAACAGCGGCAATTACAGAGATACTTGATGCTTTTGCTAAATTATCAATTCCTAAAATTCAAATAATAAATTCAAATGAATTAAAGTCTTATTTGTCAAATGAATTAGATTTGGAAGTAGAACATTTAGTTTCATTACAACAAATAAATGGAAGTATCTCCGGTGAAAATATGTTTGTAATAGATAAACAATCTGCTATTAATATTGCATATAAATTTGGATTAGAAGAAGATGAAATTGATGATAATGAAATTTCTGATATTGTTTTAGAAATTACAAATATCTTATCATCATCAACTATTAGTAAATTAGCTGAAAATATGGATACAAATGTTTCATTTTCAGCACCAACAATAAAAAGTTTAACATCAATAAATCAATTAAATAATTTATCTATAACAAAATATAAAAAAGTAATTATTATTTCAACTGAATTAAAATTTGAAGATTTAAATATAAATGCTGAATTATTTATATTAACAACTGATAATTCAATCTTATATATAAAAGAAAAATTAAATAAAATTCTGGATTCACTGTGAATTTTAACACTAATAAATTTGATATTATTTGCAATACTCTTGATAATGGTATCATTTTAATAAATAAAAATTTAGAAGTGAAATTTTGGAATCATTGGTTAGAAATTAGAACTGGAATAAATTCTTCTAATATAATTGGTAAAAATTTAATAGATTTTTATCCAAATCTTGACAATAAAAAATTAATTAGAAAAATTACAACCGCACTAAAGCTAAATTCATCAACTTTTTATACTCCACAAATTAGTAAATTTTTATTAAATATTGAACTAGGGAAAATTACAGATAGAGTTTTTGATAATATGCAGCAAAGTATAACTATTACTCCTTTTGATCTTGAAGAAGAATTAGTTATCATTTATATTTATGATATTACAATGATTAGTGAAATCAATTATCAACTAAATGAAATAAAAGAAGAATTAGAAGAAAAAAATGAAAAATTAAAACTTTTATTAGATACTACAATGGATGCTATTATCCTTTTTAAAGATGATTTAATAATTGATTGTAATAAAGTTGCTATTGAACTATTTAATTATAACTCTAAAGATGAACTTTTAAATAAAGATTTAAAAAAACTTATTATTAATAAAAAAATATTAGAAAAAGTCAATGATAAACCAATTGAAGCAAACATTTTAAGAGAAGATAAAAGCTCTTTTAAAGCCTTAATAAATATTAAAGATACTCTTATTAAATCACAGGTTTTTAAGATTTTAACTATTGTGGATATTAGTGAAATAAAAAGAAAAGAGAATCTTTTAGCTGAACAAACAAAATTAGCAGCAATGGGTGAAATGATAGGAAATATTGCTCACCAATGGCGTCAACCATTAAATATCATTTCAATAACAGCATCAGGTGCAAGAATCAAAAAAGAATTAGGAATTTTAAGTGATGAATCATTAAGTGACTCATTAAAACAGATTTCTTATACTACAGAACACCTATCTGAAACAATAGATGTATTTAAAGATTTTTTAAAAGAGAATAAAGAGAAATCATTATTTAATCTAAGTCATAATATTAAAAATAATTTATCTTTAATAGAAACTATTTTAAAAGAGAATAACATTCAAATTCATTTAGATTTAGATAATGATATTTATATTTATAACTTTTCAAATGAGTTTACTCAAGCAATAATAAATATTTTACATAATGCCAATGATGCTATAAAAAATAATCTTAATAATAATGATACTAAAATAATTAAAATCTCAACAAGACAAGAAAAACATAAAGCAATTATTGAAATAATTGATAATGCAGGTGGAATTAATCAAAATATTATAAAAAAGGTATTTGAACCATATTTTACAACTAAACACAAATATCAAGGAACTGGATTAGGATTATATGTTAGTCATAAAATTATAAAAATGAGTATGAAAGGTACAATTTCAGTATCAAATAAAAAATTCATCTTTGAAGATAAAGCTTATAAAGGTGCTTATTTTAAAATAACCTTAACAGCAAATTAATATTAAAGCTCCATAAGGAGCTTAAATACTATTTTTGAACTAAACGATCAATTCCAGCACTAATTGGTGTTACAATTTTTTGTAATAACCAACTAACTAAAATAAATGTTATAATCCAAGCAATTACAGCAACACCTGCAGGAAAAATATCAAAAAAGATATCATATCTTCCAATTAATGGCCAGTGAATCAAATAAACTTCAAATGAATAAAGTCCATATATAGCCAAGAATTTATTATCAAGTTTTTTAAGTGAAAAAATTATGATAAATGCAAACATAATTACCAAAGAAGTAAACTGCTCTACAAAATAACCTTTACCTAAAAGAGATGTTAATGTTGGCCAATGATTTGCAGTTGTATGTAAAGACATATAAACTACAAGAGCGAACATTGCAATAATAATAACATAACGAGTAATTCCAGTAGATTTATTTCTAAAATCTTCCAGATATTTAACTAGTTTATTATCTTTCTCTTTTGTTTTCATTAATAACCAAGCAGCAACAATTCCTAAAGGAAATGCTAAAGTATGTAATCTATGAAGCCAGTTATCTCCCATATCAAAAGGATTATAAACTCCTAATAATGTAGCAATTACAGATAAGATTAATGCAGTTAACCATGGTCTTTTTACGCTAAAAACAATAGGATATAAAGCATAAAACATAATCATCCAAGTAATATACCAAAAAGGAGAATTAACATCACCATAACCAATTGCAGTTGGGAACCAACCTAAGAATGATTGAATCATATAAGGCATAGTATAATTAATATTTAAAAATATTGAATCTGCAGCAAAAATGATAATTAGAGCAACCCAAAAAGGAATAAATATTTTAATTAAACGTCTTTTATAAAATTCAAAAATAGGCATTGGTTTTTTTAGCATTCCAACACTAAGACCATATCCCGACATAAATAGAAATAAATCAACCCCAACTCCTGCAATAATAGAAAGGGGAAACAAAAATTCAGCATTTGTCACAAGCATATACGCAAAATGAGCAAATACAACAGTCAAAATACCTAAACCTTTTAATTCCTGAGTAACAGATACGGGAAAAACATCTGTATGTTGTGATTTTCTTAGAGTAAGAAGTAAAACTGCAATTAAAGCAATTATAACAATCATATTAGCTTCAGAAACATTTGTGATCGTAATAGGCATAAACCCTCCAACTTAAATTTTAAATAATCTTTATGAAGAAAAAAAATTTAGATATTTTCTTTCATAATTATTTGTGTTATATTATAGCTTTTTTTCCATTAATTATATTAATTTATTTATTTTAAAACTTGATTGACATTGACTCAACCTTTTGATATAATTCTAACTTAAAATTAAAGATAATATTTAAAATTTTTAGGATAAAAAATGGCAAAAAGTTTATACGAGACACTAGAAATAAATGAAAATGCAGCTACAGATGAAATAAAAAAAGCATATAGAAAATTAGCAAGAAAATATCATCCAGATGTAAATAAAGACCCAGGTGCAGAAGATAAATTCAAAGAAATCAATGCTGCTTACGAGGTTTTAAGTAACCCAGAAAAAAAACAACAATATGACCAACATGGTGATTCAATGTTTGGAGGACAAAATTTCCATGACTTTGCACGAGGTCAAGGATCAAATGTTGATTTAGATGAGATTCTTAGACAGATGTTTGGTGGTGGTGGAGGATTTAATAGATCTGGATTCTCACAAGGTGGATTTGGAGGGTTTAGTGAACCTGACTTAGATACAAATGCTCAAGTTACAATTGATTTTGATGTTGCAATTCTTGGTGGAAAACAACATATTACACTTAATAATGATTCATTTGATGTTAAAATTCCAGAAGGAATTGAGAATGGTCAAAAAATAAGAGCAAAGGGAAAAGGAAAAGCATATCAAGGACAAAGAGGTGACTTGATTTTAAAAATCAATGTATCACAAAGCCCTGATTATGTAAGAGAAGGTGATACCTTAACTAAATATTTTGATGTACCTTTGAAAATAGCATTATTTGGTGGAAAAGTTGAAATCAAAACTATTCATAAAGATATTACATTAAAAGTTCCACAAAACACAAAACAAAATCAAAAGTTTAGAGTAAAAGAGCTTGGTGTTTTAAATAGAAAAGCAGGAAGTAAAGGTGACTTATATTTAAAAGCAAATATAGTTTTACCAAAAATTGAAGATTTAGATGAAGAGTTAGTACAAATGCTAGAATCTAAACTTCCAGAGAAATAAAAACATCATGGAAACAAATAGTTACATAGAGCCTGTTTATTTGATTTCAGCAGTTGCAGAGATATTAAATATTCACCCTCAAACACTAAGACAATACGAAAGAGAAGGCTTAATTAAGCCTTCTAGAACAAATGGTAAAATTAGACTTTATTCACAAAAAGATATAGATCATATAAAATATGTATTAACTCTGACAAGAGAGCTAGGAGTAAACCTAGCAGGTGTTGATATTATTCTTCAGTTAAATAAAAAAATAGAACTTTTAGAAAAAGATGTAATTTTATATAAAACTAAAATAAAAAATATCAATAACTTATCTGTTGTTCCTGATACAAAAGCCTTAGTAGTTCAAAAAACATCTTTTGAAATTGTAATTGTTGAAAAGATAGAAAAGAAAAAGTGATTAAAAAAATTCCATTTTTAATGGAAAGATTTTTAATTACTTTTTAATTATTTTAAACTCTACTCTTCTTGATAAAGATTCATTTTCTTTATCATTTTTATCATAAATCAAATCATCATAAGCCATTCCATAAGGTTTTAAAGAAGAACTCAACCAATCTTTTTTATCTTTTATTACACTATTATCAATTGATAAAATATAATTAAAAACCCTATTAGCTCTAATACTTGATAGTTCTTTATTATATGCATATCTTTCTTTTTCATTATTAGCTACTGAATAAACAGATGAAGTATGACCTTCGATTCTTACTACACTTATTTTTTCTTTATATTTATCTAAAATATTTAAATATCTTGGAAAAAAATCATTTAAAATTAATTTATATTTAGAATTTAAATCACTACTTCCATGAGCAAATAAAAGTTCAGGATTTTTAAATCTAAAAATTAAACCATCTTTTAATAATTCAGCATCCCAAAGTACAAAATCTTTATTAAATTCTTTCATTAAATCTGCATATAATTCTGAGATATTAATATCTTTTCTTTTAATATTACTAATATTATTATTTCTTTCTAAATCATCGAAATTTATTATTTCAATGTCTATATCAATAGTATTTGAAGCTCTAGCCGTAACTGTATAATTTAATTTACTATCTAGTTTTATATCTAATTTTGCACAATAATTATCATTCATTAAATTTGAATTATATTTTCCAATCTCAACAGGTTTTACATTTGATTCTTCATTTAATATTAAATCAATATTTAATGCTTTCCCACTTAATATCTTTCCACAAATTTCATTCTCATTTTTATTATAATATTCAAGAGAAATATCTAGTTTCTCACACATATTTGTCATATCAGAAGATTTAAGCATTACAATAATAAATAAATCATTATTTTTTATTGCATAATCCAAAGAAGTAAATCCTTTAGAGTCAACTATATCTTTTTTTGCACCATTACATAATAACATTTTAGAAATAGCATTTGTACTATTTCTTGAAGAAATTAATAGTGGTGTATCTTTATTCTCATCAAGCATATTTAAAGAAGCACCTTTTTGACTCAAAAGTTCTGCTATTTCATAATGATTTAATTTAACAGCTAAATGCATAGCACCATATTCATCAATAAGCATTCTATTAGTCAAGGTATCATTAGAAAGAATTCTTTTTACTTCACTTAAGTTTTTAGCTCTTATTGCATCATTTAGTGCTAATTTAGTACTAATATTATTTTTAGTATTTAAATCTTCTTTTTGAATACATGCAGTAAAAAATAGTGCTGATATTAAAGTTATGTAGAAAGTGTTTTTCATTATCTATTCCTAAGTTAATTATTTAATAAAATTTTTTATTATTTAGAAGAGGCAAAGTATATCAATAAATGCTAAAAGATAAATAAAATCATTTGTTATTTTAGTAAAATGTAGTATATAAGTAGATTGGCGACCCCAGAATGATTCGAACATTCGTCTTCTGGAGGAAATCCAGACGTCCTTGGCCTCTAGACGACAGGGTCAAATTTAAGAGTACGATTATATTTTATTTTGCGTTTGTTTTTGCTTAAAATATGATATTTAAGAGTTATTTTATCTTAATTTTTTAAAAGTTTTTTTCGATAATTTAATAATAGTTGATGCTTGAGTTTCATAAAAACCTCTTTTATCTTCAACTAAAATATCAGCTCCAATTGTTGCAAACTCTTTTTCAAAACTTTCACCTGTTTTATTTGCAGATGTAGAGTATAAAATACCAAATTTATGAATAAAATCATAAAAATCTGAGCTTTTCTTTACTACCCTAAATGATTTTGCATTGGGATAAATAAAAGTTGTTTTTTTGCTATTTCTGACTTTTTTTCTAAAATTTTTTGGAATTCTTGTATTTTCTTTTAGTGTTTTAAAAGAATCTACTGTATGAAGTATTTTTTTTGAGCTTGGACGTTGTTTTATAGCTGATAGTTTCTCATCATCAAATGATGAGAAACCTACAGTCGTATCTGTTTGAACTAGATAAATTAAAGAAGAATTCATAAACTATTAGTCGTTTAAAAATTCTTGAATTGATTTTGGAGTTGAAACATCATGTGTTTTTAAAACTTTTATAGCTTCAACAGATGCAATAGCAGCAGCTACAGTTGTGAAGTATGGAACATTCATTTTAAGAACTGATCTTCTTATTTCTTTTCCATCATCTTTAGATGACTCTTTTGCTTCACTTGTATTAATAGCCATTGAAATATCACCATTTGCAAGTAAATCTGTAATATTTGGTCTACCTTCACTAACTTTTAATACTTTTTCACACTCAATTCCAGCATCAGAAATAGCTTTATGAGTTCCACCAGTTGCAACTAATGTAAATCCATTTTCACTTAAACCTTTTGCAATTGAAGGTGCAAATTCTTTATCTAAATCACATAATGAAATAAATACTTTTCCTTCTTTTGGAAGATTATTCTTAGCAGCACTTTGAGATTTTGCAAATGCCATACCAAAGCTATCTGAAATACCCATTACTTCACCAGTTGATTTCATTTCAGGACCTAGTAATAAATCTGCACCAGCTAGTTTGTTAAATGGGAATACAGATTCTTTAACGGCAACATGTCCTTTTAATTTTGGTTTTAATACACCATTATTTTCTTGAACAATATTTTTGTCGTAAACTGCAAGTGCATCTCTTAAAGTTTCACCCCACATAACTCTAGTTGCTACTTTTGCAAGTGGCATTCCTGTTGCTTTTGATACAAATGGAACAGTTCTAGAAGCTCTTGGATTTACTTCAATTAAATAGATTTGACCTTTGTGAATTGCATATTGTGTATTCATAAGTCCCACAACACCAAGACCTAAAGCCATTTCTTTAGTTTTTGTTTCTAATTGTTTAATTAAATCATCACTAATTGAAATAGGAGGTAATGAACAAGCTGAATCTCCTGAGTGGATACCTGCTTCTTCAATATGTTGCATAATTCCACCAATATAAACTTCTTTACCATCACAAATACAATCAACATCAAGTTCAATTGCTCTATCTAAGAATTTGTCGATTAAAACAGGTGCATCATTTGACACAGATACTGCTTCATCCATATATTGTTTTAACTCTTCAGTAGAGTAAACAATTTTCATACCTCTTCCACCAAGTACAAATGAAGGTCTAACTAGTACTGGATAACCAATTCTTTCAGCAATTTGTATAGCTTCAGTTACTTCAACAGCTGTTCCATTTTCAGGTTGTAATAATCCAATATTTTCAACAAATGCTGAGAATTTTTTTCTATCTTCAGCTAAGTCAATAACTTCAGCTGTTGTTCCTATGATTTTTGCTCCTGCTTTTGTTAAAGCATTTGCAAGTTTAAGTGGAGTTTGTCCACCAAAGTGCACAATTACACCATCTGGATTCTCTTTTTCAACTACGCTTCTTACGTGTTCAAAATCAATTGGTTCAAAGTATAAAACATCTGAAGTATCATAATCTGTTGATACAGTTTCAGGGTTACAGTTGTACATAATTGTTTTTACACCCATTTCATTTAATGCAAATGATGCGTGCACACAACAATAGTCAAACTCAATACCTTGACCGATTCTGTTAGGTCCACCACCAATAATCATTACTTTTTTATCAGTTGATTCAACTTTAGCAACTTTTGGTAGTTTTGTAATATTTGTAGTTGAGTATAAATATGGAGTTAATGCTTTAAATTCAGCAGCACAAGTATCAACTTCATTGTACTCAAAATCTACATCTAAAGCTTTTCTTGCAGTATAAATATCTTCTTCAGTTTTACCAATTAAAGTAGCAATCATTTTATCGCTAAATCCATTTGTTTTGATTTTTCTCATAAAAGTTTCATCTGTTAAGATTGATTCATTTATTGAAACTTCTAAATCATGAATTTCTCTAAATTTAGTTAAGAACCATGGATCAATTTTTGATAATTCAAAAATATCTTCATTTGTAAGACCTTGTCTCATACCTTCCATAAGGTATAAAAGTCTTTTATCATTTGGTCTTCTAATTTCTTTTTTAATAAAATCTAAATCACCATCAATTCTATCAAATCCTATAAGTCCAGTTTCTAGTGAACAAAGTGCTTTTTGAATTGATTCATTGAAAGTTCTTCCTATTGCCATAACTTCACCAACAGATTTCATAGCAGTTGTTAAAGTAGAATCAGCTTTTGGGAATTTTTCAAAAGTAAATCTTGGAATTTTTGTAACAATATAATCAATTACTGGCTCAAATGATGCTGTTGTTCCTGTAATATCATTTTGAATTTCATCAAGTGTAAATCCAACAGCAAGTAAAGTTGCTACTTTTGCAATTGGATAACCAGTTGCTTTTGAAGCAAGAGCAGATGATCTTGAAACCCTTGGATTCATTTCAATTACAATCATTCTTCCAGTTTTTGGACAAATTGAGAATTGAACATTTGAACCACCTGTATCAACACCAATTTCTCTAAGAATTGCAAAAGATGCATTTCTCATATCTTGATATTCTTTATCTGTAAGAGTTAAGGCAGGTGCAATTGTTACAGAATCTCCTGTATGCACACCCATTGGGTCTAAGTTTTCAATTGAACATACGATGATACAGTTATCTTTATTATCTCTGATAACTTCCATCTCGTATTCTTTCCAACCAAGCATAGATTCCATGATTTCAATTTCATTAATAGGAGAGGCATCAATACCCGCTTCTGCAAGTTTTTTAAACTCTTCCATATTGTAAGCAACACCAGATCCACCACCTGCTAGTGTAAATGAAGCTCTTGAAATTACAGGGAAACCTATCTCTCGTGCAACTTTTATAGCTTCTTCAACGCTATAGGCATTAGCACTTCTTGGTAAATCCATACCAATTTTAATCATTGCTTCGTTAAAAAGATGTCTATCTTCACCTTTTTTAATAGCATCAGGATGAGCTCCAAGAAAATGAACACCCTCTAACATACCTTTATCATACATAGATGTTGCTACATTAAGTGCTGTTTGTCCACCCATTGTAGGTAAAATAGCATCAATTTTTTCTATCTCTATAATCTTAGCAACTACAGCTTCCGTGATTGGTTCGATGTAAGTTTTATCAGCAAATTCAGGATCAGTCATGATCGTTGCTGGATTTGAATTTATTAAAACAACTCTGTATCCTAGTTCTTTTAGCGTTTTTGTAGCTTGAGTACCTGAGTAATCAAACTCACACGCTTGACCAATAACAATTGGTCCAGAACCAATAAGTAAAATAGACTTTATATCTTCTCTTTTTGGCATAAAAAATTCCCCATATTTATTTTTATAAAATTTGGATAGTGTATCTAAAAGGGGCTTAAAATTCGGTTATACGACTTATTGCTTCGTAGTTATTAATTTTACGGCAAGCCCTAGAAATACAAAAGCAGCTAGTTTATTTAGAATTTTTTGAGATTTTTCAGATTTATTAAATACCTTTGCTAAAGAGCCTGAAAGAAGTGCGATTGAACCAAATATTAAAATAGTAGCGATTATAAAAAGAGTACCTAAAAGTATCATTTGTAAAGTTACTGATCCTAATGCTGGGTTTGTAAATTGTGGAAGAAAAGCTAAAAAGAAAATTGAAACTTTTGGGTTTGTTATATTCATAATAATTCCACGATAATAAAGTTTTTTATAATCAATAAGAGTATTATTATTTTTAGTATCAATTTTTTCACTTGGAGCATTGAAAATTTGCCATGCTAAATAAAGTAAATACATGGCTCCCACAATTTTAAGTATAGTAAATGCCATTACAGATGTTTGAAAAATTACAGCAACCCCAAAGGCAACAGCTAAAGTATGAAAAATCAAACCTGTACATAAACCAAACATTATTGTTAATCCTGATTTTTTTCCTTGAAATACTGATTGTGTTAAAACAAATATATTATCAGGACCAGGAACAAGAGCTAATAAAAGTGATGCCGAAAAAAAGGCTATTAAAATTTCTATACTTAACATTTTTTATCTTTATTGTTAAATTTTAAAAACAGAGATTACTCTCTATTTTTAGTTTGTCGGAAGATTGAATTTTTTTGTATTTAAAACACCTTCATTATCAAATGAAAGATAATATAAAATATCTTTTTTTACACTAAGCCCTGCTAAATATCTAAGTGCTAAATTAGCTTGAAGTGAACCTATATGCATAACAATAGGACAAGCTATTCCGTTTGGTTTTCTATCATTTATTTGAAAAACTGCTTCATAAGATGCTTTTTCAAAAAAGCACACTTGCCCATGAAACTCTTCAACACTACCATAAATCCAAGCTTGATTATTTTTCATGCAGTATTCATTTATTGCAGCTCTTGTTGGAAGATTATCAGTGGCATCAATGATTAAATCAAAAGTCAAACCTCTTGAAGCAAAAGCATCAAATCCTTCTGTATAAGCTGTAACTTTTGTAAATGGACATCTAGCTTCAATTAGTTCTTTTAAAACTTCAGCTTTATACTTTCCATCATCACCAACTTTAAAAGCTATTTGTCTATGAATATTATGAACACCTACTGTATCAAAATCTACAAATGCAAACTCCCCTATTCCAGAAGCTCCAAGAGCGATACCTAAAGTACAACCTAAACCACCACTTCCAATAATCGCTATTTTTTTATTTTGAAGTGAA
>JAHIWE010000004.1 GCA_018816105.1 bacterium
AATTCTCACTGACAAAATCTAATCTATATTTTGCACCAGCATATAAATCTCTAATTACTTCTCTTCCTAAACCAACAGAGAAACCTTTTGTATCAATTGTTGAATCATAAACATCTCTATTAATTTCAGATTCACTATTATGGATTTCAACTTCACCATTATATTTACTATCATTAATAGCTGGATTTTTTAAACTTAATTCAAATCTATTAGTTCTCGCTGAAACATCTGCACTTAATCCTAAAGATAATCCCGAACCAAATACATTGGCATCTGAAATTGAACCATTAACCATAAATTTATCATAAGAACCATATCCACCACCTAGCATAATTGAACCAGTTGCTGCTTCTGTTACTTTTACAACAATATCCATCTTATCATCAGTGATTCTTTTTTCTTCAATAATTACATCTTCAAAGAATCTTGATCTTTTTAATTTATTAGTTGAGTCTTTAAAATCTGTTAAATTATATAAATCTCCAGGTGCTAAATAAACATCTCTTCTTATAACTCTATCAAGTGTTCTTGCATTCCCTGAAATTTTCACATCATTAATATAAACTTTTTTACCAGGAATTACATTAAATACTACGTCAACTTTTGAGTTAGCTTCATCTTTTTTCAAATCAAATCTAATATCAGCAAATGCATAACCTTGGTTTGCAACTTGAGTTTTTATATACTCTTGATCTTGTCTTAATTTTTTAATATTAAAAGTATTTCCAACAATTAATTTTAACTCAGGATAAATAGTCTCAGGATCAACAATTGATGAATCTAAATAAATTTTTATATCATTAGTTGTATATTTATTTCCTTCAGTAATAAAGAAATCTAAATTTGCTTGATTAGATGCAAAATCAATGTCTAAAAAAGGCTCTTTTACTTGAGCATCTAAGTAACCTTTTTCAAAATATAGGTCATTTATTCTTCTAGCATCATATTTTAACTGATCAATTTTTACTTCACCATCATTTTGACCAAACCACCATGAAGCAAATTCTATCTCTTTATTTGCTGTTACATGATCAAAATCATCTTGTTCTAAATTATCAGAACCATGATAGTTTGCTTTTTTAATAATGATTTCATCACCTTTATTTACATTAAATGTAAGTTTTAAAGATTGTTCATTTATTTTTTCAACTTCTGTCTCAACAACAGAGTTTATAAAACCTTCACTTTCTAACATAGAAAGAAGTTTTTCTTTTGCTTCTTTTACTCTCTTAGGAGTATACATTGAACCTTTTTTTAGTTTAAGTACAGTTTTAAGAGTATCGATATCTTCGGCTCTTGATTTGTACCCTTTTATTTCAATACTTGCAATTGAGGGTTTCTCTGCAAATATTAATTTTAAATTACCCTTATCATTTGTTACTTGAATATCATCAAAATAACCGTACTGATAAAACTTTATTATAGCTTCATTCAACTTACTCTCATCAAGCTCATCACCAATGTTCATATTTAACGTTTCATTCAAAATTTGAGGTGAGATTTTGTTTACATCTTTATATTCTATAGATTTTATTGCATCTGCGCTTAGTGCTGTTACACAAGCCAAAGAAAATAGTACTACTTTATTTTTCACAACTATCCTTAATTTCATTATAGGTCAATAATATATCTAAATTCAGTTTATAGAATTATTAAGATATAATCACAATTTAATTTATTAGAAGGTTGTGTTTTGAATATAGGAATTATTGGTTTAGGACTAATGGGTGGTTCTTTAGCAAAAGCCGTTAAAAGATACGGTATTGCAAAAAAAGTATATGGTTTTACAAATAGTGAAAAAAATAAAAAAGATATTTTAGAATTAAATTTAGTTGATGAATTAGTTGATTTAGAAACACTAAAAAAAGTCTCTGATGTTATCATTTTAGCAATTCCAGTAGATGCTATCATTGGAATGTTCCCAAATTTTTTAAATATTGATGAAAATACAACTATTATTGATATGGGCTCAACTAAAGAGTATATAGTAAAAAATATTCCAAAAGAAATAAGAAAAAATTTTATTGCAGCTCATCCAATGACAGGAACTGAAAAATCAGGTCCAAAAGCTTCTATTGATGGTTTATACGAGGGTAAAACAGTTGTTTTATGTGATTTAGAAGATAATTTAGAAATACATGTAGATAAAGCAACTAAAATTTTTCAAGCAATTGGTATGAGAATAGTTATAATGAATAGTAAACAACATGATATTCATGCTTGTTATATGTCTCACTTGCCTCATATTATCTCTTTTTCACTTGCAAATACTGTTATGAGTCATGAAGATCCAAAATCTATTATAGCATTAGCTGCTGGTGGATTTAAAGATATGAGTAGAATTGCAAAATCAAGTCCTAGAATGTGGGGAGATATTTTTAAACAAAATAGAAAAAATCTTTTAGATTCAATTGATTTATTTGAAAGTCAATTACAAAATGCGAGAAACATGGTAGAAAAAGAGAATTATGAAGATTTAGAAAAATGGATGAAAAAAGCCAATACTTTACATGAGATACTATAAAATAGTATCTCAATTTTTTAATTTATATTATCAATTGCTTCAAAAACTTTTATTGCTTGAAAATGCTCTTTTACGTCATGACATCTAATAATTGAAGCTCCATTTCTAATAGCTTCTAAATGAATAGCAAGAGTTCCAGGAAGCCTTTGTTCAATTGAACTTGAAACTATTTTATCAATCATTGATTTCCTACTAGCTCCTATTAAAAGTTCATATCCAAAATGAGAAAAATGCTCTAAATTTTTTAAAAGGGTTAGATTATGTTCTAATGTTTTCCCAAATCCAATTCCAACATCCAAAACAATATCTTTTATTCCAAAACTATTAGCTTTTGCTATTTGATTTTTGAAATATTCATCAATTTCTAAAATAACATTTTCATAAGATGGTTCAATTTGCATTGTTGTTGGATCATTTTGCATATGCATAATTACAACTTGAGCATTATATTTAGCTGCAATTTTACAAACATTATCATCTTTTAAACCTGTAATATCATTTACTATTTTAAATCCATGATTTAATACATAATCTATTACTTTAGGCGAATATGAATCAATAGAAAAATCAACCTTTTCATAATATTTATTTTTATAAATAGTATCAACTACATCTTTTAATCGTTCTAATTCAATATTTTCATCAACTGCAACACTTCCAGGTTTTGAAGAAACAGCTCCAATATCAATAATATTTGCACCATTTTCAATCATATTTTCTATTTTTTGACAAGCTTGTGAATTATCAAATCTGCTGTCTTTAAAAAATGAATCCTCGTTTGCATTTAAAACACCCATGATTTTTGTTTGGTAATTATGTTCTTTTACATAACTTTTTAGTTCAGCAGCTAATTGTTTTAATCCAAAAGGTTGAGCTAACTCTTTTCTTGATAAAGTCTCAAAATGTTTTGTAGTTCCTATTAAAACAGCATTTACATATTTATCACGTGCTATTATCACACCACTTGGGACTGCTAAATCAGCACCAATAGATAGGGCATCTTGTTTTAATATGTTAGCAGCTCCAACATGCAAATCTTTTATATACAAAGTATGAAGTTTTGATTTTTTTGATAAAATTGAAATCCCACCGCTATCACAACCTAGCTTTTTATAAAACTCTTTTGTATCATTGATTGATATTTTATATGTTTGCATATAAAACCTTTTTAATGTTTATTTTTTTGATTAGCTAAAAATAGAAGTAGGGTAGTTAATACATTTATCGGACGAGAATTTAACTCCAATAGTTTTATAGATTTTGAGAAAAAATCTAACTCTTTTGCTGATAATCTAATTTTTTGACTATTTACTTTTAATAAAATTGATTCAACAATATCTTTCGCTTCATTTTTAGAAATTTTTTGATTTTCTTTTAAAAAGTTATAAATATCTTTTAAATCTAACTTATTTATATTTAGTAAAGATTCATTTTTTAAAACCGATTTCTTTAAATATTTATAAGGAATTCTTGAATAAATCGTTGCTAGCATTGATGTTTTTGAATTTGTAATGATAATAAATACCACATTTCTAGGAGGTTCTTCTAAAACTTTTAATAAAGAGTTTTGAGCCTCTTTTCTAAAAGTTGAACCACATAAAAATATGTATTTAGTTTCATTGGAAGCTATATAAGCCTCTTTAATAGCTTGAGTTGCTTGAGCTAGTTGAAACTCATCTTTTTCTTCATTTTTTATAATTCTTGTAGAGTGCAAAGGATATTTACTTATTAACTCATTTACTGTAGCTTCAATATCATTAACAATCAAAATACATGAGTGATCTATAAAATTTAACAAATTAATTTTCCACGTTTATTTCAGCAAATAGTGCTGCACTTACTGATTTATTATATAATCTAAACATTTGTAAAAGTTTCATATCTAAAGCTTCATCATTTGATTTTAAATTAAAAGCATCTTGTTTTTCTTCATCAAATAACCATAAAAATGAGTGTTTTAAAACTTTTGGAATAATTGCTCTTACATCTTGACTTCTACCTATATACCAAAAACAGTATCCATTTGGAAAAGAGATACTTAACATATCTTTGATATATGCAATATCTTCATCTGATTTTACACTATCCATATATCTATAAAATGATTTAAAATCATAAAATGGTAAAAAAGGTCTATTTAGTTTTGTTGAATTAATATTTCCTAAAATATACTCTAAAAACCATTCTCGCTCTTTATCTGAAACAACTATTATAGAAAAACCTCTTTCTAGTAAGTTATAGATATTTTTAGAAACTAATGGTGTCCATTCATATTTCTTTTCTTCCAGCCAAGGAGAGATAAGTCTATCTTCCCTGATTGTATCAACAGTCCAATTTAAAAATTCTTGCACTACTATTTATCCAAGTCGTAAGCGTCATGTAAAGCTCGAACTGCAAGTTCTGCGTATTTTAAATCAACAATCATAGAAATTTTAATTTCACTTGTTGAAATAATTCTGATATTAATATTTTCATTTGCCATTGCAGTAAATGCTTTTGAAGCAACACCTGTATGAGATTTCATACCAACACCAACAATTGATACTTTACAAATTGCTTCGTTGTAATCGATATTTTCAGTATCTTTTTTAAATTTTTCCATAACGTTTTTACAAATTAATAAATCAGTTGTAGGAATAGTAAAATCTAAATCAGTTTTACCATCAACACCAACTGTTTGAACAATCATGTCAACATTTATGTTTTCATCTGCAAGTGAAGTAAAAATAGCTGCTGCAATTCCTGGTTTATCAGTAACTCCATACATACCAACTCTTACTTGATTTTTATCTAAAGCAATTCCACTTACAACTGGTTTTTCCATAATATTTTCTTCCTTTGTTATTAATGTACCTTCAACTTCTGGCGTAAAGCTGCTTCTTGATACTAAATTTACATTTAATTTTTTTGCCATTTCAACTGATCTATTTTGTAATACTTTTGCACCCAATGATGCTAATTCTAGCATTTCATCATAAGATATTTTTTCTAACTTTTTAGCTTTTGGTTCAATTCGAGGATCTGTTGTATAAATACCATCAACATCCGTATAAATTTCACAAACATCAGCTTCAATAGCTCCTGCAATTGCCACAGCTGTTAAATCACTTCCTCCACGACCAAGAGTTGAAACTCTTAGGGTATCTTGAACAACACCTTGAAAACCAGCAACTACAATAATATTTCCAGCTTTAATTGCATTTTTCATTTCAGTAGTGTCAATTGATTCAATTCTAGCTTTTGTATGAGCATCATCTGTTACAATTCCTGCTTGTCTACCACTCATAGACATAGCTTTTAAACCCATTTCATTTAATGCAATTGATAAAAGCGCAGAGGTAACTCGTTCACCTGAGCTTAATAACATATCAATTTCATCTAACTTAGGAGTTTTTGAATAATACTCAGCATATTCAATCAACTTATTAGTTTCACCACTCATCGCAGAAACAACAGCAATTACATCATGACCTTCGTCTCTTATTTTTTTAATGATATTTGCAACATTTTGAATTCTATCAAGTGTACCAACACTTGTTCCACCAAACTTAAGTACTTTTAACATCTAATTTTTTATCCTTTTTAAATATAACCTTCATTTCTAAAATGTTGTAAAACTTGTTTATAAACAGTTCTTTTAAAGAAAGTTATATAATCATAAATATTTCTAGTAGGCACAAACTTATATTCGCTAAATTCGGGAATCTCAGTATTAATATTTATTTTAGCGCCTTTTTTTAATTTAACTAAATAATATTTTTGTCTTTGACCATCATAAGGATACATCCTTTTTGCGATAGCTGGAGGAAATTCATATGAAACCCAAGTAGGGTATTCTGCTATGATTTCAATCTCATTAGTTCCAATTTCTTCTTCTAGCTCTCTATACAAAGCCTCTTTTGAAGTTTCACCTTCATCAATGCCACCTTGTGGAAACTGCCAAGCATTTTCAACATCAGTTCTTGAGGCAATAAATATTTCACATTTATGAGGATATTTAGCTGATAATACAATGGCCGCTACATTTGGTCTGTATTTTTTCTTTTCATTATTAATTGTTAGTTTAGTTTTATCAGTCATAAATATATTTTCCCTTATAATTAGCCAGATATTTTACAAAAACTAGGATTAAAAATTGCTTTTATATATACATATTCCCTTTTGTGACAGTAAATGTTTTTACTGCGCATTTAATTCATACACAGATAGATTTCATTTAAAACATGAATATATGAATGCATTAAAAAAACAACTAAGAAATGACATTGAAAATTATATTATCAAGGATAATAAAAAAATTGAAACAGTTTTTATAGGAGGTGGAACACCATCTACTATTAAGGCTTTTGAATATGAAGAAGTTTTCGAAATAATAAAACCACATTTAGAAAAAGATGCGGAAATAACAACAGAAGCAAACCCTAATTCAGCTTCCTTTGATTGGCTAAAAGGAATGAATAATTTAGGTGTAAATAGAGTTAGCTTTGGAGTACAAAGTTTCAATGCAGAAAAGCTAAAATTCCTAGGTCGTGCACATAGTAGTAATAGTGCTATAAAAGCTATACAAAATGCATCAAGTATAGGTTTTAAAGGTATTAATTGCGATATAATCTATGGGGTTCAAAATGATACAATGGAAAGTATGAAAATGGATTTTGATACAGCTTTTTCTCTACCAATTACACATCTTAGTGCTTACTCTTTAACCATAGAAGAAGGTACAAAATTCTTTGATAGATCAAGTGTAAAAATTGATGATGAAGACTTGTCTTATGAGATTTTTGATTATATAAATAACAAAGGTTTCCATCAATATGAGATTTCAAATTTTGCTAAAAATAAAGAATCTGAATCAAAACACAATTATGGCTATTGGCAACATAAAGAGTATTTAGGCGTTGGTGCAGGTGCGGTTGGATATGTGAAAAATCAAAGATATTATCCTTCAAAAAGTATTGAAGAGTATATAGAAAATCCTTTGATTAATGAAAGAGAAGATATAAGTTTAGATGATATTAAAACAGAGAAAATACTACTTGGTTTTAGGTCATTAAATGGAGTAGAATTATCTCTTTTTGATACAAATGAAATGGAAAAAATCAACGAATTAATAAAATATGACAAAATATATATTCAAAATGATAGAGTTTTTAATAAAAATTTTCTATTATCAGATGAATTAGCTTTATATATTTTAGATTAATCATAATATAATCCACGTTTTAATAAAGGCAAATAATTAATGACAATAAAAGATACTATAAGAAAATACTCAAATGAATTAAAATTAGTAACTCATATTCCAGCTAAAGAGGTTGAAATATTGATGTTACATCTTTTGGGCAAAAATACAATATGGCTTCATTTAAACTATAATGTAGAGTTCGAAAAAGAAAAAGAGCTTGAAGTATTAGTTAAAAAAAGAGCTACAAACTATCCAATAGAGTATATTATAAATAAAGCCTCATTTTATGGAGAGATGTTTATAGTAAAACCAGGGGTTTTAATTCCAAGACCTGAAACGGAAATATTAGTTGAAAATGCTCTTGAAATACTAAAAGATAAAAAAGAAGCTGTAAAAGTTTTAGAAATAGGAACAGGTAGTGGAATAATATCTGTAATGCTAGCAATGTTAATTGAGAATATAAAAATAATTGCAGTTGATATAAATGAAAAAGCCCTTGAATTAGCAAAAGAAAATGCAATAAAACATAATGTTGAGCATAAAATAGAGTTTAGATTGAGTAATTTATATGAAAATGTAATTGAAGATGATATTTTTATGACAATATCAAATCCTCCATATATAGCAAATAACTATAAATTACCAACAAATGTAAAACATGAGCCTTCAAATGCATTATTTGGTGGAGATATTGGAGATGAACTTTTAAAAGATATTATTAAACAGACTAATAAGAAGAAAATACCTTATTTACTTTGTGAAATGGGATTTGATCAAAAAGCACCTTTAGAAAACTATTTTAAAGAGTTTAATGTTGAGTCGTATTCTTTTTATAAAGATTATGAGAATTTTGATAGGGGATTTACCCTTAAATTTAAAAATTAAAAAAGGAAG
>JAHIWE010000016.1 GCA_018816105.1 bacterium
TAAAGTATAAATAATAATTCCCCAATATCCATCTACTGAAAATTGTGCTAAATCAATTCCACTTTTTAACTCTTCAAATCCATCTTTCATATATCCAATTCCAAGGAATACAAACCCTAAACCTAAAAAAATATTTCCAATACCTTGAATATTTTTTTGCTTATAAAATCTAAATATTACACCAAAAATAATCATAGGAAGAGAAAAAGCAGCAATATCAATTTTCACCCCAAGAGTTGAAACTATCCAAGTAGTTGCTGTTGTTCCAACAGCTGATCCAAAAACAACACCTAAGGCACCTGCTAGTGATATTATTTTTGCTGATAAAAAAGAGATTACAATAATTGCAATTAAAGATGAACTTTGCAGGATTGCAGTGGCCGTTATTCCTAAACTAACTGATTTAAAAACAGTATCTGTACTTTTGGAAATAAGCTTTTCTAGTATTCCTCCAGAAAAAAGCTTAAATCCATCTTCCATAAAATGCATACCAATGATGAATATTCCAACACCAGCAACAATATATTTTGAATCTTCATTTACATATAATAAGTATCCTAATAATACTAATAAAATATATGAAAGATATTTTTTCATTATTCCACTGTTACAGATTTTGCAAGATTTCTTGGCATATCAACATCATTTCCAAGTCTAATTGAAATTTCCATTGATAAAAGTTGAAGAACAATTAACATTTCAAAAAACTCTAACATATAATGATCGCATTGATTTATTTTTACAAAGTCATCTGCTAAATCAAAGTCAAGTGGTGAAATTGCACAAATAGTACTATCTCGGGCACTTAATTCCTCTACATTTGATTTAATTTTGTCATATAGTAAATTTTGTGGCATTAATGCAATTGTAAATAGTTCTGGATCTGCTAAGGCGATTGGTCCATGTTTCATTTCACCTGCTGGATAACCTTCAGCGTGTAAATATGAAATTTCTTTTAATTTTAAAGCACCTTCTAGGGCAAGTGGAAAAAATACATCTCTTCCTATAAAAAAGAATCCATGACCATGTAAATATCTTTTTGATAATCTTTTAGTTTTTTCATGTATTTTATCACTAATACAAAGTGATTTGGGAACTTCTCTTAAAGTATGTAGCTCTTTTTGTAAAACATCAGATGAAATCACATTTTTTACTTTTCCAAAATATAAAGCTAACATCCAAAGTACTACTGTTTGAGTTGAAAATGCTTTTGTTGAAGCAACACCTTTTTCAATTCCAGCTCGTGTTAAAATAGTAGCATCTGCTGTTCTTGTCATTGAAGAGTTATCAACATTACAAACCACAAGAGTTTTAAGACCTGCTGCTTTTGCCATTTTTAAAGCTTCTAAAGTATCAGCTGTTTCTCCACTTTGAGAAATTACTATAAATAGTGTATCTTTTGTTAAAAGTGGATCTTTATATCTAAACTCACTTGCTATTTCTATACTACATTTTATTTTTGAAAGTCTTTCAAATAAATATGTAGATGTTAACCCTGCATGATAAGATGTACCACAAGCACAAATTTTAATCTCAGAAATACCATCTATTATTGATTTTTCAATCTCATCAAATAAAATCTCATTATCTTTAATTCTTCCAAGCATACAATCACTAACAACAGCACTTTGCTCATAAATTTCTTTTTCCATAAAAAATCTAAATCCATCTTTTTGTGCAAATTGTTTAGAACTAGGAAGTGTAGCCCATGAATAATTATCGCTAAAGAATTCAATTCCAAAAGCAGATGCAATTCCACCAACTCCATCTTCTAAATAAACAACTTCTTTTGATAATCCAATTAATGGAGCATCAGAAGATGCAAATAGAACTTCCTCTTTTTCATTTCCACGAGCCACAATTAATGGGCTTCCATGTTTAAAGAAAAATATTTTTGTAGGATCAGCTTTTGTGATTAGAAGAATTGAAAAGGCACCTTCTAATCTTGAAATTGTACTTTTAAAAGCTTGTGTAGTGTCATTTGAAATATTGTAAAAATTTTCAAATAAGTGAACAATAACTTCTGTATCTGTTTGAGATACAAATTTATGTCCTTTTGCACTTAATTCATCTTTTAATTCTTTATAGTTTTCAATGATTCCATTATGAACAACATAAGAATATTCACCTAAGTGTGGATGTGCATTTAATTCTGTTGGTTTACCATGAGTCGCCCATCTTGTATGGCCGATTCCTAATTCATAGTTATCTGATGCTAATTCATTTACTTTTTCTTCAAGATTTACTAATTTTCCTAAAGCTTTAAAAACATCAATTTTATCATTTTTTAATACTGCAATTCCTGCACTATCATAACCTCTGTATTCTAACTCTTTTAATCCATCTAATAATATCTTAGTAGTATCATTTTTCCCAATATAACCAACAATTCCGCACATTTTTAATACCTTCTTTTCAATTTTTAAGTATAAATATTATATTAAACAATTACTAAATAACTGCTTTTAACATTTTTAGTTATTTTTAAATATTTAAATTTGTTATAAATTCTTTATGAATTTTACCATTTGAAGCAACAATATACTTATCTTCGAATAATTTATATTTTTTTCCTTTTATATTTGAAACAATTCCACCTGCTTCTGTTAGTATTAAAATTCCAGCACTAACATCCCAAGCTTTTAGATTCATTTCATAATAACCTTCATAAGTACCCTTTGCAATATAACATAAATCAAGAGAAGCAGAACCTAGCCTTCTTATATCTTGGCAAAGAGGTAGAATGATTTTTATTTTTTTAATTACGTCATTTAAATCATCTTCACTTGAACCACTTGTATATGGGAATCCTGTTGCAATAAGCGATTTTTGAAAATCATTTTCAAGACTTACTTCTAATTTTTTACCATTTAAATAAGCACCCTTTCCTTTTTTTGCTGTATATAATTCATCTAAAATTGGATTATAAACAACTGCAATATATGGTTTTTTATTTTTATAAACACCAACTGAAATAGCAGTATGAGGAACACCATTTACAAAATTTGTTGTTCCATCTATAGGATCAATTATAATTGAGTTATTAAACTCAATATTTGCATTATCTGATTCTTCAGCTATTAGATTAAAATCTTGGAATTTCTTTGAGAATTTCTTTTTCAAAAATTTCTCAACTGCTACATCATATTCTGTAACTAAATCTTTTTTTGCTTTAAATGTAATGTCTTTTTTTGAGTAATATCCCTCTTTTAAGATTTTCCCTGCTTCTTTTATTATTTTTATTAATTCTTTTTTCATATATTCACTTTTTTAAAATTTCTTGTATTCTATCTAAGATATTTAAAAAATTTTATAATTAATTTATAAAAAATAAACAATAAACAGCTAAAATAAAATTATTTCTTTGGAGACTCACCTTGCAAAACAGTATAAATATTAAAGATCTTTTAGATTTTAAAACAAGATTATGGATTTATTTATTATCATTTTGTTCTATTATTTTTTTACAAACATTTTGTACCAATATTTGCCCTTTTATTGATGGTTTACAACATGATAAATTATTTAGAAATTTATTTATGATTTTTCTTTTACAATTAGTTTATAGAGAATTTTTATATAGCTATTTTAAGAACTCTAGAAGAAATTTATCAATTCCAAGACAAGCTTATTTTTTAAGTATTATTTCTTGGTTTATGGCTGGATTTTCTGCTTTTATTCTTCATAGTATTTTATATCCTGATTTTCCAATATCAAGTCATTTTAGAATATTTTCAAGTTATTTAACACTTGGAGCTGGAATTTTAGCTCAACTTGAATATATAATTTTTGAAAAAAGATACAAAGAACTTTCAAAAGATAAAGTTTTTACAATTTTTAATGAAAAAATTTCTCAAAGAATTTTAGAAACTTTTTTAATTTTTACAATCACACCGATTATAACAATATTACTAATTATTGCTAGATACAACCAAGAAAAGATTATTGATGTTCAAGTTACATTAGAAGTATTTTATATAGGTTTATTAATGATTATTTCAGCAGTAATTTTAGCAATAGCTTTTGGAAAAATATTAAAAGAAGATACAAAAATCATTATAAATAATATCGGAAATATTAAAAAAGGTGAGTATGAAAACACAGCTATAATCAATAGAGCGGATGAACTTGGTGAAATATCATATGCTATGAGAAATATGTCTGGATCTATAAAAGATGGAATAAATAAAATTGAATCGTTAAGCGATGAGATTATAAATACTCAAAAAGAAATTATCTACACAATGGGTGAGATTGCAGAAACTAGAAGTAAAGAAACAGGAAATCATGTAAAAAGAGTTGCTGAGTATTCAAAACTTCTTGCTTTAAAACTAGGATTAGATGAACAAACAGCTGAAATGTTAAAACTAGCAAGCCCGATGCATGATATTGGGAAAGTTGGTATTCCTGATAATATTTTAAATAAACCAGGGAAACATACATTTGAAGAGTTTGAAATCATGAAAACCCATGCACAACTAGGGTATGAGATGTTAAAACACTCAACAAAACCAATTTTACAAGCAGCTGCAATTGTTGCAAGAGAGCATCATGAAAAATACAATGCAAAAGGCTATCCAAAAGGTTTAAGAGGTGAAGAAATTCATATTTTTGCCAGAATTACGGCGGTTGCAGATGTTTTTGATGCTTTAGGAAGTGATCGAGTTTATAAAAAAGCTTGGGAAGATGAAAAAATATTTGAACTATTTAATAGTGAAAAAGGTGAACATTTTGACCCTAAAATTATCGATGTATTTTTTGAAAACATAGAAGAAATAAAAGTTATACGAGAGAAATTTAAAGACATCTAAAATAAATATGAATAAAAGTTCATATGTAATTCATTAAACATTCATATTCAAAGATTAAACTTTCAAAAAATAAAGGATAATCTTTGATTCCATTTGCCCTAAAAGCACTATTTGCCAATAAATTAAAAACCATCCTTATTTATCTAAGCCTTATTTTTTCGATAATATCTATATTTTTAATTAGCTCTATTTCAAATGGAATAATTAGCATGTACTCATCAATGCTAAAAAGTGATGGAGATATTATTATCACTCAATCAAATATATCAGATACTTTTTTCTCAAATGTAAATATAAATTTAATCCAAAAAATAAATAAAATCCCAGATGTTATTGAATCATCAGCTTTAATTGTGGGAGCAAGTCCCGTTGAGAAACTTCCAATTGTTGCTATTTATGGAGCAAGCCAAAATAGATTTAAAAATTACAAATTAGAACTAGGGAACTATCCAGAACAAAATGAAGTAATAGTTGGAAAATCTATATACGAGCAACTTAATAATAAAAATGAAATTCAAATAGCAAATAAAAGTTTTAAAATATCAGGAGTTTTCAAAAGTGAAATTGGTTTTGAAAATGGTGGAGTTGTTTTACCT
Organism: bacterium; assembly: GCA_018816105.1. Lineage (GTDB taxonomy): Bacteria > Campylobacterota > Campylobacteria > Campylobacterales > Arcobacteraceae > Aliarcobacter. The sequence goes on from JAHIWE010000016.1 coordinate 5,408, forward strand.
ATCACACATGCAGCAGAGATATTCAATAAATCAGCTTCAATGATTATGGTAAATACAAATTTAAACTCAAATCTTGAAAATATTATCAATGAAATTAAAAAACTAGATACTCAAATAGATGCAAAATCAACGCAAAACTTTGTAGATAACTATAATCAATTTAAAATCATTAAAACCTCATCAAATGTTATTTCATTGATTGCTTTTTGTATGGGATTATTAGGCATTACAAGTTTAATGAGTATTACAATAAACCAAAGAAAAAGTGAATTTGGAATTAAAAGAGCTTTGGGAATTAGCACTGCTGAAATCGTTTATTCAATTATGATTGAGAGTTTTATATTAGGAGTTTTTAGTTTTATTAGTGCTTTTATTATCTCTAATATAGTTTTATATTTTATAAAAAATGCTTCATCTTTACAAGGTTATGTAAATGGTGAAATTTCAAATGAATTAGCATTTTATATTTTTGTAGCATCTATTTTCATGGCAATAATTGGCTCAATAATTCCTGCATTAAATGCTTCTAAAACAGATCCAGTTGAGTTAATTCAAGGAAATAAAATATGATAAAAGTAACAAATCTAAGTCACTATTATAATAAAGATTTAGCTCTTAAAGATATTAATTTAGAGATAAAAAAAGGTGAATTTGTTTCAATTATTGGGGAGAGTGGAAGTGGAAAATCTACCCTTTTATCTGTTTTATCAACATTGCTTAAACCTAGTAGTGGAGAGATAGTTTATGAAGATACTAATTATAAAAACATAAAAAATATAGATAATTTTAGACGTGAAAATATTGGATTTATTTTCCAATTTCATTATCTAATAAATTATCTAAGTGTAAAAGAGAACATAAATCTTGCAAATAAAAAAGCTTCAAAACAAGAGATTCTTGAGTTATTAAAAAGTTTAGGAATTGAAAATTTAATAGATAAATATCCAAATGAAATTTCAGGAGGACAAAGACAAAGAGTTGCAATTGCAAGGGCTATGATTAACAATCCAAAAGTAATCTTTGCAGATGAACCAACTGGAAATTTAGATTCTAAAAACTCTTTGAATGTATTTGAACTTTTTTCTACTTTAGCAAAAAAAGGAACAACAATAATAGTAGCAACACATGATAAAAACTTAGCTTTAAAAACTAATATAACTTATGAGGTAAAAGATGGAAAACTTATATAACTTTGATAATTTTATAAATAGACATTTTAAAATATCTATTGCATTTTTTGCATTAGGACTTTTTTTCGGAATACTTTATTCTATAAATCTTTTAGGATTTAGTATAGATTCACAAACTTTAAATCCTATAAATATGAGATCTATTCATATAAGTTTGATGCTTTATGGTTTTATTCCTTTGATGCTTTCATATTTGCCATTTTTACTAATAAACAAAGAAGTAGGAGTTGATAAGGAAGGGCTTAGATTTTTAAACTTATATACTATTTTTTGGTATATTTTTTTAGTATTTATGGTTCTTTCTTTACTCCTTGGAAAAAGCAGAGGTTTAGCTTTTTATGATTTTGCCTATGAATTAAATTTTTTATTAGCCTTTGCTGGTATTTTTTATATTATTGCTTTATATAAGTTTATTAGACTTTATAAAATCCTTCCTTTATGGATAAAAGTTTGTTTAAGAGTTGTAGTAATTGCTCCAGTTGCACTATTAATTTTAATGAATCCAATTATTGGACAAGTTGAAAGTACAGTATCAGGTCCCCATGGAGATAATACTCTTGGAATGAGTTTAGCTTTAATTCCAATTTATTATCTAATAATTAAACTACTGAATATTGGTGAATTCAAAGCTTCTTGGAATATTTTTTGGATAATTCCTACAATCTTTTATTTTGGCTCTGTATTACATAGAATTATTATTGGACCACTATCTTACAATCAAGAATGGTTTTTACAATATCTATCGCTTTTATATATTCCATTACTTTATAGATGGTTCAAAGATAGTAATATCTCATCACATGCAAAAAAGGCTTTATTAATTTCAATTCTTGCTTTTTTATTTGTGGATGTTGAAGGAAACATTATCTTTATTCCCCAAATTAGATGGATATTTCATAGAAATGATTTAATTGTTGCTCATGCTCATGTGGCTATGGGAATAGCTATATTTTTTATGGTTATTGCTATGTTTATACATAGTATTAAAGAGCTTCAAAAAGATATCTATTTAAATGTCTATTTATTTGCACTTTTAGGGATATTTATAGTTTTGAGTATTTCAGGATTTACACAAGCAGGAATCATAAATATTCCAAGTCACGCTATGTGGATTTTTAGAACTGCTTTTGGATGTTTTGCTCTTGTTTTTATATTTGCTTTTATAAAAATAAAAAAATCTTACTCAAAAATAGAGCTTTATAATATTGCAGGAATTTTAAGTGATGGATTAGGAGGAATATTTTTAATACTTTTTGCAAGTTTTATTTATCCTATTATTGGTTTTACATTTAGTGGAGTTTATGAATATATTGTTTTTACATTTGTATGTATGACAGGTATTATTCACTATATGGCTTTAAAGAATCCATCGAGTCAAATCATTTTAACAAATTTAACAGTTATAATAAGAGTCTTTGCTAGTTCTATGTTTTTTGCACTATATTCATCGGGGAACTTGAGCTTTGAAGCATTAGCTATTTGCCTATTTGATTTAGCTTTTGTTTTTACTTATTTAATCTTTTTTTATCAAAAACCATTTAAGAAGGAGATCTTATGCAAAGATTGATTTTAATACTTTTTATTGCGTGTGAGTTATGTTTTTATTTACTAATTGCACAAACAGGAATTGTTGAATATTTTTCTTCAAATATATTTTTAATTGCACCACTTCCTATTGGAGGAATTATTGGTACCTTATTAGTTTCATATATAAAAATTGAGAATACTAATAAAATTTCTATATTTTTAACTATTCAATTATTGATGAGTTTTATATATCCACACTATAACTTCTTAACTTTATTTATTTTAGGAATTGCTGTTGGAAGTTTAGCTCCACTTATTATAAATGAGATTAAAAAAACATCTTTAGTAGAGCTTGGATTTGCACTTTGTATCTCTTATGTAACTGGAACATTTTTGTTTAACTATGATGTATCACAAAGAGGATTTATAGCTATTACTTTAACTCTTATAGTATTAATAGCATCAAGATTTCTACCACAAAATCCTGAGAATAACACTTCAATTGATTCAAAACACTCTTTATTTTTGATGGTTTTATGGGTATTTTTAGACTCAGCACTTTTTGAATCACTATCAAGAGATATTTCAGTTTCAATTTGGAGAGATGGCTTTACCCTTGAAATTGCCCTATTTCATATAATTGGTGTTGTTTGTGCTTTATATTTCAAAATAGAAAGAAATCAAAAAGAATTATTTATAATCACACTTTTTGCTCTTTCATATCTATTTTATTTTTTAAGAGAAGGATTTATTTTATCCCTTATCTATCCTTTTGTAATATCATATTACAATGTAGTGATATTGCAAACAATTAGTAAAAAGAATTTTAAAACTATTACATTTTATATGGTATTTATAGGATGGATAGCATCTGGTGCTGGACTTTTTGTAGCTTTAGAAAATCTAATTTTATTTGTGCCTATTGTTTTATTAATTGCACTAATTAAAATAATGACTAGGGAATATTTACCAAAAAACAAGGAGATAAAATATGTATAAAATATTAATAATATTATGTTTAAGCCTAGCAGCAATTGCTTCAAGTCTTAGTGTTCAAAAAGCTGATATTACAGCTCACACAGAGGTTTTTGGTGATAGCCAAATTAACCCAAGTACAAAAGAGATAAATACTTTTTTAACAATACAAAAAGAAGTAGAATCAATAAGAGGTAAAATCTATTTTGATACTATTACACTAATTAGTGAAAAAAGAGATAGGGATTCAAATATGTATGAATTATTGAATTTCCAAAAATATAAAACTATCTCTTTTGATATCTCAAGTATTGTAAAAAATGATAATGGCTATGATATAAATGGAGATTTAACATTAAATGGTGTTACAAAAAATATCACAACAAAGGGCGAAATAATAAATAATAAAGATGCTATTTTACTAAAAGGTGGATTTTCTATTAATCTTACAGATTTCAACTTAGAACCACCTACAATGTTCTTTTTAACTGTTAGAAATCAAATTGATATTTCATATAATATTGAATTAAAAAAGTAAATTAAATGATAAAAAAACTTATATTATCAATACTATTTCCAGCTATTATGTTCTGTAGCAGTTTAAAAATAAATGATAAAATAAGCAATTTTTCACTTACAGATCAATTTGATAAAATACATACAATCAATAGTGGAGTTTCCACTATTATTGTAACTTTTCAAAAAGATACATTAGAGATGATAAATGATTTTTTATCTTCAAAAAGTGAAAATTTCTTAGAAGATAAACATGCAGTGTTTATAAGTAATATTACATCAAGTCCAACAATTATTACAAGAATGTTTACAATTCCTCATTTAAGAGATTATAAATATACTATTCTTTTAATCTATGATGAAAATAGTATGAAGTTTTTAAAAGAAGAGAATAAAACTACTATTTATTCGATTATGAATGGTCAAGTAAATAACATTCAATACATTTCATCAAAAGATGAATTAGAAAAGATCTTTCACTAATGAATCTTCCAAAACCACAATCAATAGAAATATTCGTAGAAAATGAAAAACTACATAATCTTAAAATACTTCATTTAAGTGATTTACATATAAATAGAAAAAGTTCTATAACACAAGTTCAAGAGTTAATAGATATTTGTAATGATTTAGAGTTTGATATTGCTGTAATTACAGGAGATATTATTGATACAAAAGTGAAGTTTATAAAAGAGCATTTACAAGTATTAAATAGATTAAAACAAGAAGTTTATTATATAAGTGGAAATCATGATCTGTTTTATGGTTTAGAAGATTTAAAAAAAGAGTTAACAAATTTTATTTTTATGGATAATAGTTGTAAAGAATTTATTTATAAAAATGAAATTATATATCTAGCAGGACTTAGTGATAGATTTTCAAAGTTTTTTAAAATAAAAAGAGAAGAAAAACAAATAGAAAAATATCTATTAAACTCTCCTTCAATATTCATCTCCCATCAACCAAAAGATTATAAAATTGCTCTTAATTCGAAAACAAATCTATTCTTATGCGGACATACACACGGTGGTCAAATTTTTCCTTTTCACTATTTAGTAAGAGTTGTACAACCATTTTTAGCAGGTCTATTTTATAGAAGACAAACAGCAATCTATGTAAACAAAGGTTTAGGAACTTGGGGTGTGGATTTTAGATATAAAGCAGATAATGAAATAAGCTTACTTAAATTAATAGCAAAAAGTGTAAAATAATTCTATGAAAATATTAATAATAGAAGACGATGAAAAAATCGTAAGTTTTTTAAAAAAAGGCTTAGTTGAAGAGTGTTATGTTGTTGATAGTGCAACAAATGGAGATGAGGGTTTATATCTTGCAAGTGTAAATGAATATGATTTGATTTTATTAGATATTCAACTTCCAGTAAAGGATGGAATAGAAGTTTGTAAAAGCCTAAGAGATTCAAATAATCAAACTCCTATAATTATGCTAACTGCTAAAGATTCTATTGAAGATAAGATAAAAGGATTAGATATTGGAGCAAATGATTATCTAGCAAAACCTTTTTCTTTTGCTGAATTATTAGCTCGTATTAGAGTACAATTAAGATCTAATAATTCTGTTTTATTAAAACTCTCAATTGCTGATTTAGAACTCGATTTATTAAATAAAACAGCCACAAGAGCAAATGAAAATATTGTTTTGACATCAAAAGAGTTTACTCTACTTGAATTTTTGATTAAAAATAAAGATAGAGTATTGAGTGAAACTATGATTAACTCTGCTTTATCATCATTTGAAGATTCAAATATTAGCAATATTGTAAATGTTTATATTTATAGATTAAGAAATAAAATTGATAAAAAATTTGATAAAAAACTAATTAAAACAATAAGAGGAATAGGATTTAAAATAAGTGACAAATAAATTATCAATAAAAAAGAAACTTTTACTTTATAGTTTTTTAATTCAAATTATTATTCTTGCTATTTTTTCATTTTCACTTTATAAAGCCCTAGAAATTTCCACATTAGATAAACTTCAAGCAACTTTGAAAGTTATAATTTTAGATGTTACAGATGATTTACTTGAAAAAGAACAAATTAGTGCTGTAACGTTGGATGAAGAAAAAGAGTATAAATTTGAACCTTTATTTATAAGAATATTAGATAACAATAACCATGAAAAACTAATTCAAACATCAAATTTTCCAGAAGATATTGAGCATAATGATAATTATCTTAAAAATCTAGAACTAAATACAATTACCTTTGAAGAGCAAAACAACTATTTAGTAAGTAGAATAAAAATAGATTTTCATAAAGAAAAAATAGTAATCATTGAAATTGCTACAACAAAGGAGATACTAACTTCCACTTTAGAAGATATTTTATATATCTTAAGTTTTATTTTACCAATAGTTTTGATATTTTCAATTCTTGGTGGTAATTTTTTAATTTATAAATCTTTCTTACCAATTGAAAATATATTACTTGAGTTAAAACAAATAAATGCAAAAGACTTATCAGCAAGATTAAAAAGCAATAAAAATAAAGATGAAATAAATCAACTTGTTGAAGAAGTGAATAATTTATTAAAAAGATTAGAATCATCATTTGAGAAAATCTCACAATTTAGCTCAGATGCTTCACACGAGCTAAAAACTCCTTTAACTATCATCAGAGGGGAAATAGAGATTGCATTAAGAAGAGAACGTTCAAATGAAGAATACAAGAGTGTTTTGAATAGTTCTCTAAATGAAATAATCATAATTGAAAAAACAATAAATGATTTACTATTTTTAGCAAAAAATGAAAAAGATATTTTAATAGATAATCAAGAAGATATATATTTTGATGAAATTATTGATGAATCAATAAATGAAGTAAAAAGTTTTGCAAAATTAAACCAAATAGAGATAAATTTTATACTTGAAGATACTATTGAATATAAGGGTTATTCCAACCTTTTAAAGATTGCTTTAAAAAATGTACTTAAAAATGCAATACAATTTAGCCACAAAAATTCTCAAATAATAGTCAAAAGTTATAAAAAAGGTAGTTTTTTTGAAATTTCAGTACAAGATTTTGGAATTGGAATAGAAAAAAATGAACAAATTAAAATATTTGAAAAATTTTATAGAACTGATAAAAGTAGGAATAAAAACTCAGGTGGAACAGGTCTTGGAATGTCCATTTTAAAGAAGATTGTAGATATCCACAAAGGGAAAATAAATATCCATAGTAAAGAGAATATTGGAACAACAATTACTATATCTTTTCCAATAGAAAATAATTTTTAGAAAATTCAGTTTACTTTAATCTAAAATGATGTTATAATTACATTATCTAAACAATGTGGAGGTACGAATGACGATGATTTCACTTTTTACGGTTGTTAACAATTAATTTTAAAGTTAAGTTTACTATCTAGTAAACTTAGTAGATAAAAGTATTATCTACATTAAATAATAATTTTATGAAGGCTAGAGTTTGTGCTCTAGCCTTTTTTTTTAAGTGAAATTTATCTAGGATAAAGATAGAATAGAACATGAATTTATACAATAAAAAAGAATTACTAATAATATTATTTGTTGCATTAGCTTATCTTATTTCTGCAAAAATAGTTTCTCCATTATCTTTATCTCAAACATCAAGTGTATTTGTATTATGGCCTCCAACAGGTATAGCTTTAGCATCATTAATAATATATGGTTATCGTGTTACATTAGGTATTTTTTTTGGTGCTTTCTTACTAAATTATTCCATTACTCCTTTTTTAGTTTCATTTGAAATTGCAATAAGTAATACTATTGGACCAATAATTGCCTTTTACTTTATAAAAAAACATATCTTGGATTATAAAATATTTGGTAATTACAAATACCTATTTATATTTTTTATTAATATTATTTTAGCGTCTTTATTTACCTCTTCAATAGGTACATATTTTCTTCTTTTAAATAATATCATTTCAGAAGATATATATTTTAAAGTTTTTTTTAGCTGGTTTAATGGTGATTTAATTGGTTTTATAATAATCACTCCCTTAATAATAAATTTATTTAAATTAAATAATTTTGAAATAAATATAAATGAAATTATTGAACTATTATTAGTAAGTTTTCTACTTTTTTTCTTTTTATGGTTAGTATTTGAAGATAATGGCTTGATAAGTGAAGAATTATACTCTTTAGAAATTTTATTCATTTTACCATTATTATGGTTTACAATCCGATTTAAAACCCTTGGTACAACTATTTCTTTACTCATATTATCTACTATGATTACAATTGGTACAGTTAATAATAATGGTCCATTTGTTAGAGAAGATATTGATTTATCACTTTTCCTTTTACAAAATTTTATATTAGTTTTCACTTTTACATTTTTTATTATATTAGTAATGTTAAACACAAATGATAAAAATAGAAAAAAATTACAAAGCTTAACTGATAAATTATTAACAGCACAAAAAATAGCAAAAATTTCTAACTGGGAATACGATATAAACAATAATTCATTAGAATTATCTGAAGAATCTCTTAATATATTTGAAACAAAAGACAAAAGATTAAATCTTGATTTTTTAGAAGAATTTTTATCAAAAAAAGATTTTAGAAAATTAAAAAATTATATATTAAATATTAAGGAAAGAAATAAAAGTATTACTTTTAAATTAAATATAAATAACTCAATAAAATGGCTTATATTTAACAGTTCACTAGATATTAATAAAAATATATTAATTGGAACAATTCAAGATATAACAATTCAAAAAGAAAAAGAAAGAGAAAATATAAATAAAGAAAGAATTTTTTCACAACAAGCAAAAATGGCTTCTATGGGTGAAATGATTGAAAATATTGCCCATCAATGGAGGCAACCTTTATCTACTATTTCTACATCCGCAACAGGTCTTCTATTACAAAAAGACTTAGATATATTAAGTGATGAAACTATGGTTGAATCACTTAAAAGAATTAATCATACTACACAGTTTTTATCAACAACAATTGATGATTTTAGAAATTTCTTTAAACTTGAAAAAGAAAAAACTACTTTTCTATTTAATGAACTTTTTGATAAAACATTAAGAATTGTATATACACAAGCTGATAATTCAAATATAACTTTTATAAAAAATATAAATGATATTAAAATAACTAGTTATGAAAATGAATTAATGCAAGTTATTATCAATCTTTTAAATAATGCAAAGGATGCATTAATTGGAAATAAAATTAATAATAAACTAATATTTATTGACTGTTATAAAAAAGGAAATAAAACAGTAATAGGAATAAAAGATAATGCAGGTGGTGTTGCCAATAATATAATAGATAAAATATTTGAACCATATTTTACAACAAAATGGTACAGGAATTGGATTATATATGAGTCATGAAATCATATCTAAACATATGAAAGGTAATTTAAATGTTGAAAATATAGAATTTAAATATGAGAAAGTTTCTTATATTGGTGCTTATTTTAAAATTGAACTATATGATAATTAAGCCATAAAAAAAGGAGATCAAAATGATCTCCTTTTAAAATGATGTAATTTAAAATTACATCATTCCTGGCATTCCACCCATCCCCATGTCTGGCATTGAAGGCATTGAAGGTTTATCTTCTTTAATATCAGTTACTGTAGCTTCTGTAGTTAATAGTAAAGATGCAACTGAAACAGCATTTTGCATAGCAACTCTTTCAACTTTTGCAGGATCCACAATTCCAGCTTCAAACATATCTACATATTCACCAGTTGCAGCATTAAATCCTAAATTTTCATTTGCAGATTTTTCAACTTCATTTGCAACAACACCAGCATCATATCCAGCATTTGTAGCGATTTGTTTTAAAGGCGCTTTAATAGCTCTAAAAATGATTGCAGCACCAATTGCTTCATCACCTTCAAGAACTAAAGTAACTTTAGCAGCAGCTCTTATTAACGCAGCTCCTCCACCAATTACAATACCTTCTTCAACAGCAGCTCTTGTTGCACTTAATGCATCATCAACTCTGTCTTTTTTCTCTTTCATTTCAGTCTCAGATGCAGCTCCAACTTTAATAACAGCTACTCCACCACTTAATTTTGCAAGTCTTTCTTGTAATTTTTCTTTATCATATTCAGAAGTTGTATTAGAAATTTCTGCTTTGATTTGTCCGATTCTAGATTTTACTCTTTCTTTATCACCATTTCCATCAACAATAGTTGTGTTATCTTTATCAATTACAACTTTTGAAGCAGTTCCTAAACAAGAGAAATCAGCAGTTTCTAGTTTCATTCCCATCTCTTCAGAAATTACAGTTCCACCAGTTAATACAGCAATATCTTCAAGCATAGCTTTTCTTCTATCACCAAATCCTGGAGCTTTAACAGCTGCTATATTTAAAGAACCTCTTAATCTATTTACAACAAGTGTTGCTAATGCTTCACCATCAACATCTTCAGCAATAATCACAAGTGGTCTTCCTGATTGATTAACTGATTCTAAAATTGGTAACATTTCTTTTAAAGAAGAGATTTTTTTGTCATATAATAAAATAAATGGATTTGCAAATTCACCAATCATTTTTTCAGCATTTGTTACAAAATATGGAGATAAATATCCTCTATCAAATTGCATACCTTCAACAACATCTAGTTCATCAGAGATACCTTTTGCTTCTTCAACAGTAATAACACCATCTTTTCCAACTTTTTCCATAGCTTCAGCAATCATAGCTCCAATTGCTTTATCAGAGTTTGCAGAAATAGTAGCAACTTGCTCAATTTCAGTTTTATTAGCAACAACTCTTGATGCTTTTTTAAGTTCAGCTAAAATAGCTTCAGTTGCTTTATCCATACCTCTTTTTAAGATAATTGGATTTGCACCAGCTGTTACATTTCTTAATCCCTCTTTGAAAATTGAATGAGCTAAGATAGTAGCAGTTGTTGTTCCATCTCCTGCTTCATCAGCAGTTCTTGAAGCAACTTCTTTTACAAGTTGTGCTCCCATATTTTCTAAAGTATCTTTTAATTCAATTTCTCTTGCTACTGATACACCATCTTTTGTAATTGTTGGAGCTCCAAAAGATTTTTGTAATAATACGTTTCTACCTCTTGGTCCCATTGTAACTTTTACTGCATCTGCTAATTTCTCAACACCTGCGTATAATCTATTTCTTGCGTTATCACCAAATAAAACTTCTTTTGCCATTACATAACTCCTATAACGTTTTCAATATTTAAAATCAGATATTCTTGACCATCAAGTTTAAATTCTGTACCTCTAAATTGTTCAAATACAATTGTATCACCAACTTTAACATCTTCTACTTTATTTCCGATTGCTACAACTTCTGCTGTATGTGGTTTTTCTTTTGCATTATCAGGAATATAAATTCCACTTGCAGTTTTATTTTCTACTTCGGTTCTTTTAACAAGAACTCTTTCACCTAGTGGTTTAAAATTCATAGTATTTCCTTTTATTATTTATAGTATTTTCGTTTAAAGCTTGGACTTTTAGCACTCTAATTTTCCAAGTGCTAAATTTTATTAAATTTTTGGATATTTGTCAAGAGGTTTGAGTTAATTTGACTAAGAGTTTGAAATTTCTACTTGTGTCTATTAATATATTCTAATAAAAGTTGCTCTAAAGACTCTTTTAAATTAAAATCAAAATTATTAAGTGTTTCTAAACATTTTAAAGATAAATCATCTGCACTTTTTTTAGCGCCACTAAGTCCTAATAAATTTACAAAAGAGTTCTTTGAACTATCATTTTGAGTTGTTTTACCAGCTTGCTCTGAACTGCAAGTTTCATCAATAATATCATCTTGAATTTGAAATAACAATCCTAAATCAATTCCAAAATTATAAAGTTTTTCTTGTGTTTGTAAATCATATTCGCAAATAATTGCTCCCATTTTTAAAGAAGCAGCGATTAATTTTGCAGTTTTGTGGATATGTAAAAATTCAAGCTGATTAAGTTGTAGTTTTTGATTTTCAAAATAACAATCAATTGCTTGACCAATTATCATTCCATCTATTCCACCATTTGAGCTTAAGCACTTGATTAAATCAATTTTAATATCATTTGATAATGAGGCGTTTGCTACTAAATTAAAAGCTTCTGTATTTAAAGCATCACCTACAAGAATAGCTGTTACTTCATCATATTTTTTATGTAAAGTTTGAAAACCTCTTCTTAAATCAGCATTATCCATAGCAGGTAAATCATCATGAATTAAAGAGTAAGTATGTAAAAATTCCAGCCCAAGAGCCACACAAAGCGAATTTGGAATCAATAAGCTTTTATTTGATTTTACTACAGATAATAAAAGCATAGGTCGAAATCTTTTGCCACCTGCTTTTAACATATGAGATAATGCATCCTCAAAATAAGGATGAAAAGTCTTTGAATTAGGAAGATTATTTAATAAATAATCTTCAAATAAAGATAATAAATTTTTCATAGAATTATTTTTGTCCAAAAGAACCTAGACCACCCATCATATTCATAGCCATCATTTTTTTATTTTCATCACTTTGTTTAATTACATCATTCATACATGAAATTAACAAAATTTGTAATGAATCTTTATCTTCAAGTAAAGAGTCATCAAGTTTTAAATCAATAACTTCAGAATTTCCATTAATTGAAATTTCTACCATTCCACCACCTGCTTTTGCCGTGAAGATTCTTGAGGCATTATCTTCTTTTGACTTAGCTGCCATATCTTGAAATTGATTCATCATATCATTTAAATTTAAATTTTTTAAATCAATTCCATCAAACATGGTCACTTCCTATAAGTTCATGAGTTATTAAATCAATATTATTTTTTTCATCAACTAAAACAACAGTTGGTTTATAATTTTCAAGTTCAGATTCATTATATGAAGCATAAGCAATAACAATAATTTTGTCACCAATTTCAACTTTTCTAGCTGCTGCTCCATTTAGACACATGTCTTTAGAACCAGCTTTCCCCTTAATTACATAAGTTTGAAATCTTTCTCCATTATTTATATTAACAATATCAACTTTTTGACCAACTCTTAAAGTTGATGCTTTCATTAAATCTTCATCAATAGTAATCGATCCAACGTAATTCAAGTTTGCATCTGTAACAGTTGCTCTATGAATTTTGCTATATAGCATATCAAATGTCATATACTAATTCCTTTTTATTTTACTAAATTAATAGGCTCACCCCAAAATGATGAAGGGATTAAATACTCTTCAACAGGGTTTCCACCTAATATATGTTCTTCTATTATTCTATCTATTTTTTCCTTAGATAAGTGAGAATACATAAAATGTCCAGGTTCAACTAACATAAGTGGACCCATTTGACATCTTCCAAGACAAGAAGTTCTAACAACTTGAACAGGTCCCATTAAACCACTTTTCATTAATGATTGAGCTGTGTGATTAAATAAATCTCTTGTATTTTCATTTACGCAAGATGGTTTAGGCATTCCAGGAGGCGAAGATTGCTCACATTTAAATATGTAAAATGTCGGTTGTGGGATATCCATGGTTCTTCCTTCTTTTTAATAGTGCATTTTATAACAATTTCGAGAATTTTAACACTTTTTTTTTAAATTCTACTAAAACTGGTTTTTTTATTTTTTTTTAAAGCTAATATAATATACTATTTCTCAAATTTATTATGAAAAAGGGTTTATATGAAAAGGATTTTATTCTTTCTTTGTTCTTTTATGCTACTTCTAGAAGCTTCAAATCCAGTTGCTACTATTGAAACTACAAAAGGTACTATGGTTATAGAATTAAGAGCTGATTTAGCACCAAAAGCTGTTGAAAATTTTGTTACTCATTCAAAAAATGGTTATTACAATGGTCTTATATTTCATAGAGTTATAAAAGATTTTATGATTCAAGGTGGGGATCCAACAGGAACTGGTATGGGTGGAGAATCTATTTGGGGAAAACCATTTAAAGATGAATTTGCACCAAATGCGGTATTTGATAAAGCAGGTATTCTAGCAATGGCAAATTCAGGACCAAATACAAATGGAAGTCAATTTTTCATTACTACAGTTCCTACTTACTGGTTAAATGGAAGACATACAATTTTTGGACTTGTTACTCAAGGATTTGATGTTGTTAAAAAAATTGAAAACTCTGAAACAAATGGAAGATATGAAGGAGATAAACCTTTAGAAGATATAAAAATTATATCTATTTCAATAAAAGAATAAATCAAGATTTTTCTTGATTTATTAACTATATTTTACTAACCAAATATTTTACTCATCATAGAAGCATCAGCATGGGCGATTATTTGTTTTTCTAAATTTTCTATTCTAGCTGTTTCTATTTTTGCTTTTTCTTTCCAATATTCAAGCTTTTGAAGTAAAACTTCATCTGATTGAACTGAATCTAACTTTTCTGTTAGTTCAGCAAGTTTTTCTTCTTGTTCAATAATTTTACTATCATAATTAATTTTTAATTGAGCCAATCTTTTTTCATCATCTTGCTCTATTTGAGATAATTTATCTTTTAATTTTTTTAATTCTAATCTTAAATCACTATTTTCTCTTGTTAACTTAAGAGCAGTGTGACTATTTGAATTCTTTTTATATAAACCAATTTCAGTTTTTAAGTTTTTATTTTCAAGTCTATATTTTTCATTACTATAAATATATTTATCAATATTTCTAATTGATTGATCTAGTTCATGTTGAGCTTTTTCTAGTTTATATCTCAAATCATTTATTGTATGACTTTGTTCTAAAAACCCTTCTTTACCTCTTATGAAAATATCACTTTTATCTTTCATTAAAGCTAATTGTATTTCTCTTTTTTTATTTAACTCTTTTGTAATATCTTTTTGAATAGATATAGCACCATTCATCTCTCCAGTTTCATCATGAGTTGGAAAAACGTGAGCATCTGTAGTATAAAAAGTATTATCAATTTTTCTATTTTTTAAATTTCCTTGCCAATGTTTATTATTTAATACATTTGCATATAAATTTGTATAAATATCATTTGAAACATCATGATATTTTAATGATTTAAATTCTTTACCAATTAATTCATCACTATTAAAACCAGAAATTTTGCAGAACAACTCATTTACATAGGTGATATTTAAATGAATATCCATTTTAATAACAATATTATTAGAATCTAAAATCTCTTTATATCGAGTTAATTCGATTTGTTGCTGTTTTAATAGAAATTCTTGATATATATTACTTGCAATATCATTTAATAATGATATTAGATGTCTTATATCTATTGGTTTTACAATATATTCCTGAGCTCTTAATTTTATAGCTTCTGCTAAAAATTCAGTATCTGAGTGTGCAGTAGCAAAAATTACAGGAATTTTATTATCAATACTTCTAATCTTTTTTATCATATCTATACCATTTAATGCAGGCATATTAATATCTGTTAAAATTATATCAATGTGATCTTGATTCTCTAAATAAGTTCTAAGACCTTCTTTCCCATCTTTTCCAACCAATACATTTGAAAAAAAATTTGCTAATAATTGTGATAATTCATTTCTAATTACATCATCATCTTCCACATACAATAGGGTTAATCTTTTTAACAAATTTTTATCTATACTCATAAAATCACTTATTTTTAATTTTTACTAATCTCTTAACTCTTCTTTTGCAACAACTCTTTCTATATCCATAACTACCAACATTTGGTTATTATCAAGCCTTACATAACCTTTTAAATATTTTGCTGGAATTGCTGTACCCATTTCAGAAACAGGAGCAAGTGTTGTAGTATCAAGTCTTTGAACGTCATCAACTAAATCAACAATTATTCCAATCATTCTTTTATCTTCAGTTATAACTGCAATTACTGATGTATTTTCATCGTAAGTTCCAGGACCTGTGTTAAATTTAATTCTTATATCTAAAATTGGAACAACTTCACCTCTTAGATTAATTAAACCTTTTACCCATTTTTTAGTATTTGGTAAAGGTGTAATGTTATCTGGATAAGTTAAGATTTCTCTGATTTTTGGTAGTTCAATCGCATACTTCATAGCACCCAATTCAAATGTCATAAATTCACTTGTATTTTCGTAATTTATTACTTTCTTATCATTATTTTCCATTAAACATTCCTTTTTATTTAGACAAGATATTAAACTTGTTTTGTATTATTCTAGCTACTGTAAACTTAAATTTTATTGTTTTTCTAATTTATTTAAAATACAAGTTCCAATATATTTTGGTGTTTGAAGTTCTATTTCATCTCCAATTTGTAAATCCTGTAAAGAAATTATTTTATTGTTTTTAGAAATTTGAACAAATCCATTTTTATCTTTTTTATCTGGATGATTCATTTGAAAATTTGAATTTAATAAATCTATTTGATTTTGAGTTCTCACAAAAAAAGATGAAATACTATTATTTAGAGTATTTTTTAATAAATTTAATTCATTTAAAGAAGAAACAATTTTTTGCCCTAAATCTGTTTTAAAAGATGATTTTATAAGATTTATTTCTGTTTGAATATAATTAAATTTAGTATCAATAGAATTTTGCTCCATTAATCTTTTCATATTTGAAAGTTCTTGTTGTTTATTAAATAAAATATTTTTTAATCTATTATTATACTCATTTACTAAGCTATCTAAATAAATTCTATGTTCATTTATATCAGGAAGTGCAATCTCAATTGCATTAGAAGGAGTTGCAGCTCTAATATCAGCTACAAAATCTGAAATCATATAATCAACCTCATGACCAACAGCAGAAATTATAGGAGTTCTAGCTTCATGTATTGCAATTGCTACAATTTCCTCATTAAAAGCCCATAAATCTTCAATACTTCCCCCTCCTCGACCTACGATCATAATATCGCAAGATAATCTATCTGCATATTTAATTGATTTTACAATATCAGAAGCAGCACCCTCACCTTGAACTAAAGTAGGAATTAAAATAAATTCAACCAAAGGCCATCTATGATTTGCAACTTTTTTCATATCTTCAATTGCAGCCCCTGTTGCAGATGTTACAAGTACTATTTTTTTAGGATATTTGGGAAGTGGCTGTTTATAATTTCCATCAAAATAACCTTTGGCTTCAAGTTTATTTTTTAGTTGTTCAAAAGCAAATGCTAAAGCACCCTGCCCTGATGGTTCTATTTTATTACATAAAAGTTGGTAATTTCCTCTTGGAGCATAAACTGTAATATTTCCAGTTATTACAATTTTTTGTCCATTTTCTAGCTGGAATTTTAGATATTTAGTATTACCTTTAAACATCACACATGATAGTGTTGAACTTTCATCTTTTATAGAAAAATAAATATGTCCAGAATTATGATAAGTAAGATTAGAAATCTCACCTTCCACATAAACTTGAATAAAAGTAGTTTCAAGTAAAGATTTTATTTGAACATTTAGTGTTGATACGCTTATAGCTTTATTCATTTTTACCTTTCTTTAAAATGAAAATTGATAAGTTTTTAGACTATTTTTTAGAAGATTCAAGGCGAAATGATATTTTTATGAAAGAGCATACTAAAGTATGTGACTGAATAAAAATATCATTTCAACGAAGAATATTCAAAAAAGAGCTAAAAAATTATAATTTTCTAGCGATTATAAGAGTTGATATATTCATCGAAAAAGCTTTTACATGAATAGGCTCTAAACCTGCAAGTTTAAGCTCTTTACATAAATTCTCAGTTGTTAAAAATTCATCAATTGAGTTTGGTAAATATGTATATGCTTCTTTATTTTTTGAAATCATTCCACCCAAAACTGGTAAAACTTTGTTCATATAAAAATCAGTTACGTGATCAAGAAGTTTTTCTTTTTTATTTTTAGTAAATTCAGAAATTACAACTAATCCATCTTTTTTCAGAACTCTTGCAAATTCATCAAAAGCTTCTTGTCTTTGAACTACATTTCTAATACCATAAGAAATAGAAATAATATCAGCACTATTACTTTCAAGAGGCATATCAGCAGCTCCAGCTTCAATAAACTCAACATCAGGAAGTTTTTTCTTACCTACTTCCATCATTCCAACACTTGGATCAACACCTACTATATTTTGAAGATTAATAGCATTTAGAGCGGCTACTTTTTTCCAAAATAAAATCATATCTCCTGTTCCACATGCAACATCTACGATTTTTTCTATATCTTTTTTACCATAAAAATTAAAAGCTAAATTGCAAGCCTTATTTCTCCAAGATTTATCAATTCCCATTGATAAAACTCTATTTGCAACATCATAAGTTCCTGCAATATCATTAAACATTGATACAATTTTTTCTTGTTTACCCATTTTATTCTAATCCTATTTTCTAATTTTTATAAAAGATATTTACCTATTAATAATCCAATAATTAAGCCTGTATTTACAGCAACTGCAATTTTCATATATGATAATTTTTTATCCGCATATGGTAGTTTATTTATAATATCTTCTTGATGTTTTAAAGTTATTTCAAAATTTTGTGATGATTTCTCTAGATTATCAACTGCTTTTTTTAAAGCAATTTCTGAAAATTCCATTCGTTCAACAAGCTCTTTTGCTTGTTTAAAACTCATATCACTCATTTTTTAATTTCAATCCATCTATCTAAATCACAAAATATTTTATTTAGTGTATTTAGTACATAATCTTTAGCTTCGGTTTGTATTCTTCTAAAAAAGAGATATTTTCTTGCACTTTCAATATCACCCATCTCTTTTGCTTTTATTGCTTTTGCGCCAAAATCCGTGTTATTATAAGCCATTTCCCAAACAGTTGAACCTAAGTATCTGCTCATTGTAATAACCTTATCATTTTTCACAGGGAAATATTTTGGGGTTTTTACAAAATCACAAATTACAGAATTTGATTCTAAATACTTATGTCCAAAAAAATTAATAAACTGCTCATTATAATAATCTTCATCCATAGAGATAGCTCTATTTAAAGCAAAAATTACATTTTCTTCTGGATTTTTTTCAATTTTTTTAATTTTCTTCATGGTTGCAATTGCATTTTTTCCATCAAGTTCTCCATCCCCTAAAGGAATAATCCACTTAATATTTCCAAATGAACCAACTTTTTTTATCTCTTCTAAAACTAAAGATGAAGTTTTATTACCACCCACATCAACAATAACCTCATGATTATCATCCATTAAAATTAACTCATCAAGCTCACTTAATTTGTTAGTTCCTAACATTCTTTTATTTACTATTTCTGTTCTTGTAAATGATTTAGAATCATTATTTTCATCATCAATTTCAATATATGTGATTTTTTTGCCATGTTTTTTGTATAAGTATGGAGCTATAACTTGCATTGCAACTGTAGATTTACCTACACCACCTTTTGTTTGTGGAATTATAATCATCAATTAAACCTTTGGATTTCGTTTCATAAATTCAACAATTTTGCCATGAAACCTTGAATATAATTTATTTAAAGAGATTTCATAACCATATAGTGCAATTATTTTATCGTAATTTTCATTAATTCCATATACTATGAATGACTGTATATCGTAATATGAATCAAACTCATATCCAAATCTACTCAGTAGTTTTGCAGTGTATTTATCTACAACCATAAACTCTTGTCTACATGCATAACACAAAATTGCATCAGCAGTTTCAGGACCTATTCCTTTTTGATTTAAAAGCCAAGTTCTATTTACCTTTTGACAAAAGCTATCAAAAGTTTGGAACTCTTCAATTATATTTTTTGCAAGTTGAATTATTCTTTTTGATTTTTGATTTTTAAAACCACTGGGAGTTATAGCTTGGGTTAAAATGGATAAATCACAAGAAGCTAGATTTTCCAAACTTAGAAAATTTAGTTCTCTTAAATTTTCCAATGATTTTTCTACGTTTATCCATTTTGTATTTTGTGTAAGAATTGCAGCAATTAATATTTCAAAACTATTTGAATTTGGCCACCAAAACTCTAAATGATCTTCTATTAAATTTTGATTTTTTAAATATACTAAAAGCTCATAAGAGTTTGAAATACTAGTCAATAAAAGCCTCTGTAATAAATAATTTTGGATTATTACAGTATTTTTTTATTTTAAATGAACTTTGTGCTTTTCCATCTTCTATATCTATTACCATCATTTGCAGTATTGATTTACAAGAGTTTGGAACCTCAAAATGTCCACCAATTCCAGTTGTTGCTTTTTGAATTGGAATTTTACTATCCATTCCAATTACATTATCTCTGCAACCTGTAAGTCCAATATCAGTTAAATATGCTGTATTTTCAAATATTTGTAAATCATCAGTTCCCACATGAGTATGTGTTCCACAAATTGCACTCACTTGATTTTTAAACATCATTAACATAATTCTTTTTTCACTTGTTGCTTCACCATGAAAATCTATAAAAATATTTTTAATTTCTTCATCTTTAAGCTTTGAAACAAGTTTTTTAGCCCAGTTAAAAGGATTTTCAACAGTTGGCATTGCAAATTGTCCCATAAGATTTATTACAGCTAATTTTTCAATTCCATTGGCAGTTTGAACATCACAAACTTTTATTCCAGATCCAAATAATCCTTCAGGATAGTTATCAGGTCTTAAAACATTTGCAGTTTCAAGTAAAACCATCATATCTTTTTTCTTATCAAAACTATGATTCCCACCTGTGATAATATCAATACCAGCTTTTAAAAGCTCAGAGCAACTAGTTGTTGTTAATCCAAAACCATGACTTGCATTTTCACCATTTGCAATAACAAAATCTATTTCATACTCTTTTTTTATTTTTGCTAAATTTTCTTTAATTATTTTTCTTCCAGGGCGACCTACAATATCACCTATAAATGCAATTCTCATTAATCTTCTTTATTAATTTTTTTGTAATTGTATAAAAATAAACTTTTATTCATCTTTGCTAGGTCTATATTTTATTTAACTCTTTAGCACAAACAAAGGCTTCACTAAAAGCTATTTGAAAATTAAAACCACCAAGCTCACCTGTAATATCTAAACACTCGCCAATAAAATATAAATCTTTTTGTTTTAAGCTTTCAAAACTATTATGATCTATTTCATCTGTATTTACGCCACCTTTAGTAACTTCTGCTTTTGTATATCCAAAGTTTCCAGCTGGTGGAAATTCATAATATTTTAGTAGTTTTAATTTATCTTTTTCATCATCTGTTAGTTTTGAAACGCTTTTATCTTCAAGCTCAACTGAAGCTAAAAACTCTTGAATAAATCTTTTTGGTAGAGGTAGCGCTGTTGATATAATTTTATTTCCACTTAAAAACTTTTCTAATTTTTGTTTTGGTAAAAAATCAATTGCAATTTTTCCTTTTTTCCAATAAAGAGATGTTGTTAAAATTACAGGGCCTGAACAGCCCTTGTGGGCAAATAATAATGAACCTTCAAAAGTTCTTCCTTCAACAAAAATAAAAACAGGAGTTGAAAGTCCTGAAAGATTTTTAAACCAAAACTGCTCTTTTTGTACAGTAAATCCTACAAGGGCAGGTTCTAGTTTATTAATAGTGTGTCCAAACTTTTTTGCAATATCAAAACCAATTCCTGAGGCTCCTAACATGGCATATGATAAACCACCACTTGCAACTACTACTTTTTTTGCTTCTATTAATTTTGTATCTGTTTTTATTTTATAATGTTTATTAAATTCAATATCTAAAACTGTTGTATTTAAATATTTTTTTACATGAGTAGTAAGTTTTGTAAACATATCAATAACATCTTGAGAAGAGTCACAAAAATATGTTCCTTTTACTATTTTTGGATTTATTTTTGGGAATACACCATTTTTATTTAAAAAAGCTAATAAATCATCTTTTGAAAATTTTTCCAATAATTCTTTTACAAATTCTCTATCTCCTAAATAATTTTTATTAGAAACTAATTCATTTGTAATATTACATTTTGCTCCACCAGAAACTTTTATTTTTGGTGCTAATTTTGTATTTGTATCAATTACGCAAATATTTTTATATTTTGTTTTATCAAGGTTTGAAGCAAACATCAAGGCACTCGCTCCAGCTCCAATAATTGCTATATCGTAGATGTTTCATCCTTTTTACATATAAATCTATTAATTCCATCAATATACTCATACTCTAATGTATAATTATTTGCTTTTAAAATATTGTGAACTATGTATAATCCTAAACCAAAAGAATCTTTTGATTTATCTTCATTTGAGAAAAATGGTTCAAAATAGTCTGATAAAGAATATTTTAACTCTTCACCTATATTTTCAAATATAATATTTTCATTTTCATTTTTGATTGTAACTTGTTTATTTGGTGAATATTTAACTGCATTATCTATTAAATTTTTTATTGCAATTGAAAATAATTTAAAATTTATTTCGATTTTTTTATTATCAAATTTTGAAAGTACATGCTCATCTTCTATCATTAGAATATCTTTTGCATTATCAATAACATCTTCTAAATAATAAAATTTCTTTTCAATATTTTTTGAAGATGAAATTAACTCTTCAATTGATGCAAACTCATTTATTAAAGATTCTAATCTATTAAATACTGATTTTAATTTTTCATTATTCTCCTCATTTTGCTCTAATTGAGTTAAGAATTTCCCCTTTGTTATTGGAGTTTTAAGCTCATGCATAATATTTCTAATAAAAATATTTCTAGCTTCTTTTAAACTTTTTAATTTTAAAGCTGTTTTTTTAAATTCCATCCCTAAAAGTGATACTTCATCTTTACTATTGCTATTGCAACACTCAAAATCAAAGTTTTCGTCACCTAAGGTTTTTACTTTATCTTTTAGTATTTTAAGAGGTATTAGTTTTCTAAGAGTTATTAAATAAACTAAAATAATTGTAATTAATAAAATTGAAAAAACTAAAGTTATATAAAGTAGTGAATTACTACTTGAGCTACTATTATCACGAATCAATAAGGTGTCGTTTCTTTTTTTTATGTAAA